>CAZZLF010000348.1:0-2503 GCA_964654965.1 uncultured Bdellovibrio sp. | reverse complement strand
GGTGAAATCGAAGTTCTTAAAGTTCTTGAACATCGTTTCAAGCTCATCTTTGGAAAAATCAGGATTGATGAAAGAGCCACTAAAAAATCAAAGGTGCGTTCCGGTTATCTTGTGTATGAACGGAAACGAGCTAAAGAGGAAATTTACGTTCCGTCTATTCCTGCCGAAGTCAAGGAGGGCGACTGGGTTAAGGCTGAGTTGGTTTTTGGAGAAAATGGAAAAGGAATCATGGCCGCAAACATCCAGGAGGTCATCGGTCAGGTTCTTCCTGCCAGTTATGACATCCAGATGGTGGTGGGGGAATTCAATCTTAAAGAACATCATTCTGCAGAAGCGGTGAAACAGGCAGAAAGTTTCAAACTCGAGATTCCTGGAAAAGACGAGAAAGGCAGAACCGATCTTCGTCATCTTCCATTGATGACCATCGACGGAGAGCGTGCTCGAGACTTTGATGATGCTGTTTTTGTCGAAAATCTAGGCTCCAAGGGATACCGACTCTGGGTTGCAATCGCGGATGTTTCTCATTATGTGAAAGAGGGTACGGCCCTTGATGACGAAGCTTACGATCGTGCGACCAGTGTATATTTTCCTGAAAGAGCATTTCACATGCTTCCCAGAGCATTGTCGGAAGACCTTTGTAGTTTGAAACCCAATGTCCCACGCCTCTCGATGGCATGTTCGATGGACTTTGCGCATGATGGCACCAAGAGTAATATACAAATTTACGATGCCATCATTGAGTCTCGCCGTCGGGCAACTTATACCGAGATCGAGGCGGAAAAGAACGAACCTAAACATGCCGATATGTTCGCACTTTATCGGATGTTGAAAACCCATCGTCATGATCGGGGTTCGATTGATTTTGAATTTCCAGAAGCTGAAATCATTTTGGATGAAAAAACGGGTGAGCCGAGCGACATCGTGGTGCGGGAACGTGGTGATGCCCATCGTTTGATTGAAGAGTTCATGATTCGTGCAAATGAATCTGTCGCAGAGTGGATGCTCGAAAGAAGTAGACCATTCATTTTCAGGATTCACGAAGAGCCGTCTCCCGAAGCGATTGAAAAGTTCAAGAAACTCGCACGCTCTATGGGAGTAAGTTTTGCAGGTAAGGGAGGAATCCCCCGTCCGAAGGAATTGGCGGCATTTTTGAAAACGTTGAAAAATAATCCCGCAGAACCAGTGATTGCCACCGCACTTCTTCGATCCATGAGACAGGCAATTTATAGTGGGACTTATGGGGAACATTATGGTCTTGCATCGGAAGGCTATACGCATTTCACTTCCCCCATTCGTCGTTATCCTGATTTGATTGCCCACCGATTACTGCGAGAAACCCTTCATGGCCATGCGATTGGTGAAGAGATGCAAGAAAAACTGGAAACCCAGGCTGAGCATTGCAGTTATCGCGAAAGAGTGGCGTCAGAAGCAGAGCGTGAAGCGATCCGTTTCAAACAGGTCAGATTGATGGCTAAACATCTCGGTGAAGAATTTGAAGGCAAAGTGAATGGGATGAATGAAAAGGGAGTTTTTGTTCAGCTTTGGCATCCCTATTGCGAGGGGATGTTGCCTGTGGACAAAATCGGCGATGATTTTTATCAGTTCAACGAAGAGCGAATGATCATGTATGGACGAAAGACCAGAAGAACATTTCAAATCGGTGATCCGGTCAAGATCCGAGTTGCGCGGGTGGATATGGACGCTCGACAAGTCGAATTTGAATTAATAAAATAAATTTATGGGAATTGTAAAACGGGGAATCCAGTTTACCAGAGCGGTAAAAAGTGTCGGCAGATTAAGACAGATCGTCGGCGTGCTTTCCCGTCATGGCTTCGGGGATGCAATTGATAGAATGGGTTTGGGCGGATACCTCCCCAATCGAATCTTAAAATGGACAGAAGTCGGAAGCGGAAAGAAATTAGGAGTTCGCCTCAGAGAGGCATTTGAAGAATTGGGGCCGACTTTCATCAAGCTTGGTCAGGTCCTTTCGATGCGACCTGACTTGGTTCCAGAATCTGTCATTGAAGAACTGACCAAACTTCAAGACAAGGTCCAACCGGTAGAGTTTGAAGTAATCCGAGAAATTGTTGAACAGGAATTAAAATGTAAGCTCCAGGATGTCTTCATGGAGTTTCGTCGCGAGCCACTCGCAGCAGCCAGTATCGGTCAGGTTCACTACGCCAGAACCAAGAACAACGAAGAAGTAGTCGTCAAGGTCCAGCGCCCAAATATTGAAAAAATCATCGATACTGATGTTCAACTTTTAACGTTCATTGCCGAACTCTTGGAAAAGTATTTTCCAGAACTCAGTGTTCTTAACCCGCGAGTCTTTGTTGAAGAATTTTTAAAATCACTTCAATTTGAATTGGATTACAAGATTGAGGCAAACAACAGCCAGAAAATCGCGAGAAATCTCGCGTTCATTGAAGAAATCTATATTCCAAAAGTCTATCGCGAACTCAGTACTCACAGGGTTTTGGTTCTAGAAAAAATTAACGGAATC
>CAZZLF010000347.1:0-2519 GCA_964654965.1 uncultured Bdellovibrio sp. | reverse complement strand
AGGAGAAATTCCCGATTATCAAATAACGGCATTTATCATGGCAACCTATTTTACAGGAATGTCATTTGAGGAAACTGCTTCACTGACCAAAGCGATGGTTGAATCCGGTGAGCAGTACCATCATCAGAACGTCAAAGGACCAAAAGTCGACAAACATTCTACCGGTGGAATTGGTGATAAAGTTTCGTTGATTCTTGCTCCCCTCGCGGCGGCTTGTGGACTGAAAGTTCCCATGATGGGCGGAAGAGGACTGGGACACACTGGAGGCACCATCGACAAACTGGAAGCAATCCCAGGTTATCGCACCGTTCTGGAAAAAGAAGAATTTACCAAAGTTCTTCAGGACGTGGGCTGTGCCATCATCGGCCAAAGTTCAAAAATTGCACCGGCAGATCGAAAGTTTTATTCACTTCGGGATGTCACTGCGACTGTTGAATCCATTCCACTGATCACATCTTCCATTCTTTCCAAAAAAATTGCCGAAGGTGCAAACGGACTCGTCATGGACATCAAAGTTGGCAATGGCGCTTTCATGAAGGGCAAAACCGAAGCCATGAATCTAGCTCGCACCCTTCGTGGTGTTGCGAAGAAAGCAGGAATGGAATTAAGGGCAACCTTAAGCAACATGGATCAACCATTGGGTTACTCCGCTGGAAATGCCATTGAAATCTATGAATGCATTGAGGTGCTTAAAAACGAGACGATCAATCCTTACGGACTTCCCTCTACTGACTTAAAGGAACTGACGATCCATCTCACGGCTCAGATGCTGGAAGTGGGCAAAGTAGTGAAGAACCTCTCGGAGGGCAGAAAACTCGCCACTCTTAAACTGAAGGACGGAAGCGCCTGGAAAAAGTTCAAGGAAATGGTTGCCGCTCAAGGAGGCGATGTGAAAACATTGGACGAACCTTGGCGATATATCCAGTCAGAAAAAATTGTAGAAATCAAAGCCAACAAAAAAGGGTTTGTCACCGAAATGAATACGGAAATGCTCGGACGTATCCTGATTGCTCTGGGAGGCGGCAGAAACAAAGCCAATGAGCCGATCGATCACTCGGTTGGAATTTTCTTTCACAAGAAACTTGGCTCTATCGTCAAACCGGAAGATACCTTGGTCACCCTGTTTGTCAAAAAAGATACCGACCTCACTGCGATTGAAGAGATGGTTCGTTCCAACATCAAAATCAGCACAGTGAAAAAAATTGCACCGAAACTCATCCTCGAGGCGAACGTTAAATGAAAAAAAATAGTTCTGACCCTACTCTGAAGAAGCTATCCATCAAGGCGATGAAAAAATCATATTCCCCCTATAGCAAAAAAACCGTGGGGGCTGCCATCCGTCTCAAGAACGGAAAAATATTCACCGGATGCAATATAGAAAATTCATCCTACGGTGGAACCGTTTGTGCCGAGCGGGTAGCGGTCTGGAACGCCGTGAGCGAATGCGGCGGTAACATACAGATCACTGATGTTTATGTCGCCACCGAAGCCTCTCCGCCCTGGTCCCCTTGCGGACTCTGTCGTCAAGTCATCAATGAATTTGTTGCTCGAGAATGCAGAGTTGTTCTGGTGAATCCTAAAGGTGAAGAAAAACACTTCACCCATCAGGACCTTTTACCCTCGGCCTTTGACCGAGCTACACTTGAAAAGTAATCAACCGCTTTCCGTTTCCAGTTCCACTTCTTCAATTTCGTCCATGGAATCAATCTTGATTTGGCAAATCCAACCTTCATCCAGCGGATCTTCCAATAGAACGTCTATATTGGAATTCAATTCATCGTTCACCAAATGAATCAATCCATCGACGGGACAAATGATTTCAAAACCATTCTTTGATCCCGACAATTCAGCGATCACATCATCTTGAGTGAACTCATCACCTTCCGCAGGCAATGAGATACTCTCCACGTCTCCTATTTCTTCAAAGGCTTTTTCAGTCAAACCGATCGTGACCATTTTACCTTTTTTCCGGTACCAAATTCTTCCATCGTCATATTCTACCATTGTTGCTCCTTGTTGTTATTTGACCTTCCGCTGGGCTACGAATACCGCATCCAAACGCTGATTGCGGATTTCGATCCAGTGGGACCGGTTTGTTTGAAAATAATGAATAGAAAACTCCCCCTGCTTCCACTCTGTCTTTGACTGCTTGGGAAATTTCATTTCCACCTTCCAGCTCATCGGCGACTTCGATGAATCCATCAAGGTTAAAGTCGCATCGACGAGCACCATTTTATTTTCGGTGACAAACGCCCCCCGCCAAAGTCCCGCCCAGTTTTTTTCCGGCAGAGCTTCGATCGGCTTTTGACTATTCGCCTCGACTTGAATTTTTTTAGATTTTTCTATTTTTTGAGACTTTGAAACCGATTCTTTTCTGTTCAACTCAGCAAGAACCCATGGTTTTTTTTCTCCGGACTGAAGCTCCTCTAGCCGTTTTTGAATCTTTTCATTTCCACTTTAAACCTACAATCCCTTCGCTACCGTCAATCGAATATGAGCATCGGTATTCTTCAAATAAG
>CAZZLF010000346.1:0-2523 GCA_964654965.1 uncultured Bdellovibrio sp. | reverse complement strand
CGTGATAATCTTCTTGAAAAAAGAAATCTAAAAAGCGGAGATCTGATCTGGCAAAAAAAGATGAACCAGGCTGATCTTTCAACACTCAAAATAGATCCAAAACAACGATTGATCATAGCGGCCAATTCTTCAAATGAAGAATCTCCGGGAATAGCATTCTTTGACCTGGAGGAAGGAAGTTATCTTTATTCGGTTGAACTACCCGAGCCGCCTTTGGAAGCGGAATTTTTTGGAGACTGGCTTTACTTCATGAGTGAATCTTTTGTTTGGGCATTCCAGCACGAAACCGGAACTCGATAATTTTTTATTGAAGAGCCCATTCCACCAACGCACGTGCCTCAATGGGATGATGGTCGTCTCGCTCACCTGTTTTCATCCCTAATCTTACCACCACACGATTCTTTTGTGGAATCACCAGAATATACTGTCCGAGAATTCCTCTTGCATAGGGCACCAAGCCCTGATTCGTTTTCATGATCCACCACTGGTAGCCATAATAATCTACCGTTTTGGGCGAAATCATTTCATCAATCCAGTTTGAAGAGAGAAGTTGTTTACCGTTCCACTGCCCCTTTTGTAGAACGAATTGGCCAACTTTTGCAAAATCACGGGCTCGAGCATTGAAACAGCAAAATGCTTTTTCCATAGATGGCTGCAAATTCGCTTCATTCACGTTTTCAGAATGATCCAGAGACCAAAGTGCCGCTTTTTCCGCCCCAATGGGTTGCCATAATTTTACGGATGCATAATCGGAAAGTTTTTGATTGGTAGCACGAGAGACAATCACACCCAATAATTGGGAAGTGCCGCTTTGGTAAGAAAAATCTTTTCCAGGTAATTTTTCATCAACCAACCTCTGTTTCAAAGCCGTTTTGATCAACGAGCTTCCATAATAAGCTTCCGTGGTAATCGAGAATGGATTCCAGTAAGACTCATTCCAATTAAGGGCCGAACTCATGGAAAGTAGATCCCGAATTTTCAAATCCCCTTCTGGTCGATCCGTCCATTCTGATAACCAGGTTTTAATCGGGTTTTCAATATTTTGAATTGCTCCATCCTGCAGGGCAAAACCAACCAACATCCCAACGATACTTTTTGCCATAGAAAAAGAGCCAGATAATTCGTCAGGTCCGCCGTTGAGGCTGTATTTTTCATAGACGATCTTTCCATCTTCCACCATCAATAAAGCGGTGGTTTGTAAATCATCGAGCAGCTTCTGGGTTTCTGCGCTTGGACCGGAATGAGTCCCTTCCGCTAAAACCCAAGGTTGAGGAACAGCAGACTTCACTTCGCGGTTATCAAAAATTTTATAATCATCAATATTAGCAAAATTGTGATAAATGGCGCGCGCTAAAAACGGCTTGATGGTGAAAAGTGAAATCACAAAGACAATGAGAAATGCATAAATACCAAACTTCACCATCCTGAAGTTAATATTCATTCCGGTTATTTCCTCAAATCGACTGAGCTTAGTTTGTGATGAGTCGGTATCTATAGAGTTCTGGTCCATATATTAGTCTCTTTCAGAAGTTGACCTTAAAAAAAAGCCCCTGATCCGTCAACTGGACCAGGGGCAAATCGTATGAATTCAGAGCTCGTTATACAGAGAGTGGTTTTTCAACCAGACTCTCTACAGAACCATTGGAATCCGCAGGTTGGTACTTAGGTACAACTCCGGTAATGCGAGCTAAACCGATCCATTTTAAAATGCGGACATAGAGAAATCCGATATCAAACTCAAACCACCGATGCGCAAAGCTTGGAGATTTCGGATAACGGTGGTGATTATTGTGATCAAGTTCACCCGCAATGATCCAATTCAACGGAAAAAGAAATCCGATATTTCTACTGTTATCTTTGGAATCGTAATTTTGATAACCCACCCAGTGTGCGATGGCGTTGACCCCACCTACGGCAAATAAAGGGGTAATTGCAAAATTCAAAACTGCGAGTATCGATCCGTATAAGGGACCAAAACAAAAAATCTGGGCAGCAACGAACAAAATTGGCGCCAGATATAGATTTTCACCGATAAATTTTTCGATCGGAGTAGCCTTCAGGCGTGAACGGATTTTTTGAACTTCTGGCCATGACTTTGCCTGGGTAAAATCATAAGCACCCAAGAAAAACACATGCCAAAACCCTTTGTGTTTTGGGCTATGCGGGTCTTTTTCAGTATCAGATGCAGCATGATGATAAATATGAACCGCAACCCAATCCAACATGGAGAGACTGCTGATGAACCAAAGCCAGAATTGCATTGAGTAATCCACCATTTTGTTCAGCTTGACTGCTTGATGCGTATGAGCCCGATGGTAGCAAATGCTCATTGCCGAAATCGTGATGTGTGCCATGAGAGCCCAGATTACTCCGAATTTTAAAAAGGTATGAGTCTGGAAATAATCGCCAAAGAATCCATTTGTACCGATAGCTCCTGGAATTACCAGCAACGCCAGCAACCAAGTAAAGGCGAGAAGTGAAAAAAATAAAGCTTCTGACTTATTTTTAAAAAATGATGATTTC
>CAZZLF010000345.1:0-2527 GCA_964654965.1 uncultured Bdellovibrio sp. | reverse complement strand
ATCTTTAGTTTACATGATAAACCCATCGTTTCTGTATCTGTTACAAGTTCAATAGACGGTTTCTTTGGACAGTTTACAATGCCCGATTTTTCAGCAATTACCAACTTTGAAGTTTGGAAAATAGCTGTGGTACTTGCCATTGTTGCAAGTTTAGAAACTTTATTATGTGTAGAAGCTACGGATAAGTTGGATCCAGATAAAAGAGTAACGCCTACCAATAGAGAGTTAAAGGCGCAAGGCTTAGGAAATATAGTATCTGGTATGATAGGAGGACTTCCCATTACTCAAGTAATTGTAAGAAGTTCAGCAAATATCAATTTTGGAGGTAAAACAAAACTATCAGCAATTTTACATGGATTGTTTTTATTACTGAGTGCGGTTTTTATAGCTAATCTATTAAACTTAATTCCGCTGGCTTCTTTAGCTGCTATTTTATTAATGGTAGGTTATAAATTAGCAAAGCCTTCCTTATTCAAAGACATGTATAAGTTAGGATGGGAGCAGTTCATGCCATTCATGGCTACTGTTATTGCTATACTTGCTACCGATCTTTTAAAAGGAATCACAGTAGGTATATTAGTGGGTATATTTTATACACTTAGACATAGTTATAGAAACTCACACCATGTTAAAGACATCGTAAGCGATGAGCAAGGCAAAACGGTACATCATTTAGTACTTGCAGAAGAAGTTTCCTTCTTTAATAAGGCAAGTTTATTAAATACTTTAGATAGCATACCTAATGACAGTAAGGTAATTATTGATTGCACGAATTCAAAATCAATTGCGCATGACGTTATAGAAATTATTACAAATTACGAATCCAATGCAAAAATTAAAAACATTGTAGTGGAGAAAATTAATTTCAAGCCTTAATATGCCTCAGATTCAAAAGTATATTCTTTGTTTATTACTTATAATTAGTTCGCTTGATACCGCTTTGGCTCAAGACAAAAATTATGGGAACTGGTTTGTGTATTTTGGTAACCAAAAAATAAACAATAAGTGGTTATTGCAGTCCGACATGCAATACAGGCTTAATCAAATTCCTAATCAAAAAAGTCAGCTCTTATTAAGAGCTGGAATAGGATATAATTTAACTGAATATAACAATAATATTTTATTAGGTTTAGCCTATGTGCAGTCGAATTGGGAAGAAGGGGATGAAACTATTTCAACCACTCATGAGAAAAGAATTTATCAGCAGTACTTATATAAGCAAATAAGAAATAATCTCTTTTTTACTCACCGAGTGAGGTTGGAAGAGAGGTTTATAGCCAATGATTTTGCTTTAAGGTCTAGATATTTTTTAGCAGTTCAAAAGCCTTTGAATGGAAAGCTATTGAATAGGAGGTCTCTATACGTATCTGGTTTTAATGAATTGTTTATTGATATTAGTAATCAAAAATTTGATCGTAACCGATTTTTTACTGGTATGGGTTATGGTGTAACCAATGATATAAGACTAGAGACAGGCTATCTTATTCAATCTCAAAAAAACAGTACCAGAGGACAGTTTCAATTAATTGTATATAACAATTTATCATTCTAGATTATTAAGTATTAAAAATTATTAAAAAAATTTAAATGAAAACATTAACGAAGGAAATGCAAAGTGCTATAACGCCAACAATGGCTTTAAATTTATTAAAAGACGGAAACAAACGTTTTGTAAATAATTTAAAGATTAATCGAAACTTATTACAACAAGCCAACGACACATCGGATGGTCAGCATCCTTTTGCTGTTATTTTAAGTTGTATCGATAGTAGAACTTCTGCTGAATTAATTTTTGACCAAGGATTAGGTGACATATTCAGTGTCAGAATTGCGGGCAATATTGTAAATGAAGATATTTTAGGAAGTATGGAGTTTGGATGTAAAGTGGCAGGTGCAAAAATTATTGTTGTCTTAGGTCACACAAAATGTGGGGCTGTAAAAGGGGCTTGTGATAATGTGGCGCTAGGTAATTTAACAGGACTTATTGAAAAAATAAAACCTGCAGTGGATCAAGAAATGTCAACCACTGATAATAGAAACTCTAGCAATTCAACTTTTGTTGAAAATGTGGCTGAGTTAAATGTGAGCTTGTCGGTAAAAAATATATTATTGAAAAGCCCTATTATAGCCGAGATGGTAAAAAATGAAGAAATTACTATTATTGGAGGGGTTCATGATATTAGTTCTGGTGAGGTTAAATTTTTCGAATAGAATAGTTGCTGTAATTTTTTTAAGGGGAAGATTATATTGCACTCTATTTGAAAATCAAGGACTTGCGTTAAAATGCAGGTCCTTTTTTATTTTCTGCGTGAATTTTTTTACATACATTTTTTACATACATTTTTTACTTACATTTAAGTATATGAAAAAAGACAAAACACTACGCATTAGTTACACAGGATGTATCTCTAAACTCCTTCTTGTTTCCTGCATTTTTTTAGCTAACAATTTATCTGCACAAACTGGGGTAGAAAAAATTGTTCAAGAAGAAAACGGGAGCGACGTTACCAAATTCGGGGGACATAAA
>CAZZLF010000344.1:0-2531 GCA_964654965.1 uncultured Bdellovibrio sp. | reverse complement strand
ACCCATTCATGAGAAGTGGATTCTTACCGATCAGACAAATGAGGACGGATTCTCATGGATAAAATCAGGAATTTAAGGTTAATCGTGGTATTTACAGCATTACTCACCGCATCTTTTGGTTGCCGCTTTGGAAACTACTCCGAGCCACCCAAACCCCTTGCCCGCGAAAACGATTACCAATCCATTGAATTATTTTTTACTAACGTGAAAAACTTCACCACCAAGGTCGCATTGAATAGCCTGGACGGCCCAGATAGGGTGATCCAATCGAATACAAATGCGCCATTATCCTCGATTCCCTCTAGCATTCTGAATGTAATGACAGATCCTGTTTATTTTGCAGTGCCTTCAAACCCCAAGTATCTTCCAATTTTCAGGGATTATCGAGACACTACCAGTTTGACCACCCAACTGGATTCATCTGGTAATATTTCCCTCCATTACATTCCCTCTGATGGCCCATTCATTTTTTGGGATAACCCCAACTGCATCACCACTTTTGAAATCAATCAAACGGGCACTTTGGATCGTAGTAATCCCGGTCAAATTCAATATGAAAATGGAACGATTGTGACAGTGGCAGGAAATGTTTCGATGACCTACTCCTTTACTCGAATCATCGAAAGCATCAATGGTTCCACCAACTGTGACAACGATCTTTCTCGTCTTGCGAGCTGCTATGAGAATGGGGCGGGATGTTCTTCCGAAGAATTGTCCGCTTCGCGTTCACTTTTTGATCTTTATATCCGACAAACGGGAGTTCTCAATATCCAAGACGCAACTAAGATCAAAGCACTGGAATATGTGGTCCAATACGAGTAAGCTCTCTCCTTATGAGAGCCTCGAATATCATTGTACTTGCTTCTACTAACCGTCATAAATTTGAAGAGTTTGAATCTCTGTTCAAAAAATATCCGGAATTAAAAATCGCTCCGATTCATGAATATATCCGAAATGCTGACAAACTGGCTTTGGTTGAAACTTCCGACCAGTATGTTGAAAACGCTGTTGCAAAAGCACGCACTTGTAATCACGGTTGTCATTACCCATCTCTTGCTGATGATTCCGGACTGGAAGTCATGGCTCTTGAAGGTCGTCCCGGTGTTCGATCCAATCGCTATTCCATTCCAAAGCTAGGACAAACACAGGATCAGGCCAATATCGAGAAAATGCTTCATGAATTGAAAAACACACCGACTTCACAACGAACCGCTCGATTTGTTTGTCACCTTGCACTGGTGATGGAAGGAACCCTTTTTCACTCGACGGGTGTACTGGAAGGAACCATTGCCCATGAACCTCGAGGAATAGAAGGTTTTGGTTATGATCCGATTTTTATTCCCCAAGGCTCAGATAAAACTCTTGCCGAAATGACTCCGGCACAGAAAAACAAAATTTCTCATCGCGCGCTGGCAGTGGATCAACTCATGCAAGAACTAATTTCTAAAGAAATTGTTTTTGCCAAACCATAAACCACTTCATGAAAGATCCTTGGTTTAAATCGACATTTCGATATTCCGCACTTGGAAAAAACCTGCTGATCGACATTCCTCATGACGTATTCTCCACTCAAAGAATTGATGAAGGCACCCTACTCTTGCTGGATCATCTTCCAGAGTCCAATCCTAAAACCATACTGGACATGGGATGCGGATACGGAGCTTTAGGGTTACCGATTGCTGCTACTTATTCTCAAGCTCGAGTCGACATGGTTGATCGAGACTTGCTGGCTGCTGCTTGGTCACAAAAAAATGCTACTACCAATCATCTACAAAATGTCCGAGCTTTTGGAAGCCTTGGCTTCAACAGCGTTGAACAAACCTATGATTGGATCTTATGTAATGTTCCCGCTCGAATCGGAGAACCATTCATTCAAAACCTCATTAGTTTAGGAACCTCACGCCTGAATCCAGGAGGAGAACTACGGGTAGTGGTCATCAATGATCTCTTGCCCTTGATGAGCAAGATGGAACTTGTCATTAAAGGTCCACGCCATTCCATTCTTTTGAAAAAAGCAACTCAGAAGCCTGAATCGATTGTTCCAGCTGAATCTCTCTATCTTCGGGATCAAGTCAAATTTTCCGAACTCCTTTTTGATCGACCCTTTGATTTTGGAGGCGATGACCAGAAAAGATTAAAAACCGGTCTTTCTGTATTGATGGATGCACTTCCGCGATCGGTTTCTCAAACGGAATTCAAGATTTTGAATTTTCGCCCCGGGTACGGCCCCATTCCACTTTATTGCGCACACAAATGGCCGCAATCCAAAGTAATTGCGATTGATCGTGACCTTTTGGGAACAACCTTCATCCGTCATAACGCCTCAAAACTGGGACTCACCGATCGAATTCAAATTCGAGAAACCGCACACTTTCCTGATGCGATTGAAGACCATGAACAATTCAATCTGATTATCGGGGAACTTTCTCCGTCGGCAGGTGAAGCGGTTGCACTTTCTGAACTTTCTGCAATCGAAAGATCACTGGCTAAAGGAGGAGAAGCCATTGTGCTTTGTCTCGATAAGATCGAAA
>CAZZLF010000343.1:0-2540 GCA_964654965.1 uncultured Bdellovibrio sp. | reverse complement strand
GTTTAACACGCTCGTCGCAACCTCTATCGCATCAGCTTTTTCGCCAAATTTACATCACTGGCGATCTGGTGCTTGAGCTCGTCGATAGAGGAAAACTTTTTTTCGTCACGAATCCGATGATGAAACCTGACTTCCAGAAATTGTCCATAAAGGTCAAAAGTCTGTTCAAGAATGTGAGTCTCGATTTTCAGCGGAATCAGGCTTAATTCTTCTTTCTGCTGAAAGGTGGGTCTTGTTCCAATATTGGTGACACTGGGATAAGTCTTATTCTGCCAAACTACTGACGATGCATATACTCCGGGCAACAACGGAAACTTCTCTTCGCACTTCATGTTAGCAGTAGGAAACCCGATGGTCCTTCCGCGTTTATCTCCATGCACCACTTCTCCACGATAGAAAAATGGGTGGCCCAATAATTTTTCAGCCTCATCGAGCTGACCTTGAGAAAGAGCCTGGCGAATTCGCGAACTCGAGATCACCTTTCCATCGAGTAGAACAGGCTTGGCAAGATCCAAAATCACTCCTGCCCGATCACAGAATTGTTTTAATAATTGGGTATTTCCCTCTCGTTGATATCCAAAAGCAAAGTCCTCTCCTACGATCAGAACCTTGGCATGAAGACGATTGAGAAGAATTTCATGAAAAAACTCATGCGCTGACTTGGCTGCAAACTCATGTTGGAAGGGTTCCTCCACGCAAAAGTCGACCCCTAGTTGGCCAAGTTGAAGGCGCTTTTCCTCATAAGTCATGAGTAACTTCATCGGGGATTGAGGGCGAAGTTCCAGCGTCGGATGGGGATTAAAGGTTAGAACGACTACGGGTAAACCTATGTTTTTACCGTATTCTTTGGCTTTTTTTAGAATTGCCTGGTGACCCAAATGAACCCCATCAAAATTTCCAATGGCCACCACTGCGTGCGCTGGATAGCCGCTTTGAGGTGCTTGCGTGTCAAAGGAACCAAAAAAAGTCTTCATGATGGATTTGGCTTTTTTTACACTGGATTTTAACTTTGCGACAGACTAAACTCCAAAGAAACAAGGTCACTCTATACGCCTTGTGTCATCACTTTAAGCGCGCGTGGTGAAATTGGCAGACACGCCAGACTTAGGATCTGGTGCCGTAAGGTGTGGGGGTTCAAGTCCCTCCGCGCGCACCAAATAAACAGTGGTCATTTTTTGGAATATGCCCAGGTGGCGGAATTGGTAGACGCACTCGTTTCAGGGGCGAGCGCCAAAAGCGTGCTGGTTCGAATCCAGTCCTGGGCACCATTCAAATCTATTACGTCATTTCTTCCACATTGAGCGAAACTTTCGCAAACACTCAAGAGCTTCTTCCAATCATCCGAAAAAATATCGAGAGGTCTATATTTATGAAATGCACTCATCAGATCCTATCGATGATTCTGTTTTCCGGATTGCTAGCTGCGTGCACGCAAATTTCAACCAGCAACAATGCCTGTAGCATGGCAGGGCTTTATAATAATTCTTACGACTGCCAATCCTCAACCAATACCAATTGCAGTATGGCGGTCATTCAAAACGACGGCAGTAACCAGGTTTGCTTTCAAAAAGGATTGGTGGTTCAACATTCGTCACCGACTGCTACACCAAGCAGCACGCCGAACAGTTCTGTCACGCCGACACCAACAACTTCACCCTCTAATCAATTGATGGTGAACACCACTGCTTATTTTGTGTACCAACTAAACGCTACTGACGGCATTCGCTTCAGCGTGACTTCGGTACCGAATACACCAACGCTGAAAATTCATGTTTATAGCAACAAACAAGTTACTCAAAATATCGACTTAAACCTGACCCCAGCCGACAACCTTGCATTGTACAACAATGCGGTAAAAGTACTGACAGGACAGTTTTATCTGGTGAATTCAGGTAATACCAATCTAGGCACAAATACCTCAGCTGCTGTGGTGATTTCATATTCACCCTACACTAGCACTTACACCTTCTATAATCCGGGCGTATGGACCGGATCTCAAAGCATCGGTTTCTTTGATGCCATGATTGTCTGGATCAGAGAAAAACTATAATTCTTCGTTTTCGATCAGCTCTTTCAGCTGCTGACGCTTACGAATTAATTTTACCTTGCCTTGATCGACAAGCACTTCAGCCACCTGAGGTCGCGTATTGTAATTGTTACTCATCGAAAATCCGTAGGCTCCCGCTGAAAGTATGGCCACTTTTTCACCGGGCAATCCCTCGATCTGAAGAGGTCGCTCTCTTGCGAAGTAATCTGATGTTTCACAAATCCCACCAACCACGTCCCATTTCTGAGTAGTGACGTCTTTCTCTTTCTTGAGCGCAACGATTCCGTGATACGCATCATAAAGAGCCGGTCTGATCAAATCGTTCATTCCAGCATCAAGAATCAAGGTTCGATGTCGTCCCCTCACTTTTGAAAAAACCACCTCTGAAACCAAAACCCCTGAATTTGCAACCAAACTTCTTCCAGGTTCCAAAAGGATTTTCTTTATCTTGCGGTCAGCAGAATAAAAATACTTTTTCACCAGTTTTGCATAA
>CAZZLF010000342.1:0-2544 GCA_964654965.1 uncultured Bdellovibrio sp. | reverse complement strand
TTTTTTTCCCATTGAAGAACGGTCCCATACCAACCCCACATAACCAGGATCCAAAGCGATCGCGATTCCCGTTTTAAAAATTTTTCCTTCCCCAGGTTTCAACGTATGCGTTTCAACGGAAGTAAGATCAAGACCTGCATCATGTTCATAGGCCCGAGTGGGAACTTTTGCTTCTGGATGCAATTTTTGAATTTCTAAAACTTTCATCTATTATTTCCTTTCACCAAGAACACGCACCACCTGTTCGATCACGTTTTCTTTTTTCACTGCGATTTGTTCACCCGTTTTGAGATTCTTGAGTAAAACCTCACCGCGATTGAATTCATCTTCACCGAACAAAATGACGATCTTCGATTCATGCTTGTTGGCTAGTTTCAGCTGGTTTCCAAACGAGCCAATCGAAAGAGGTGTGATGACTTGAAATCCTTTTTTGCGAAGTCCATTTGTAATCTGTTGAGACAACGCACGAAACTTCTCATCTGGAAACGTCACCATGACATCCACTTCTGAATCGAATTTTGGTACGAGTGAATGCACTTCTAGAAAGTTTTGTAGCGAAACATCTCCCATTCCAAAACCAACACCTGAAAGTGCTTCTTTACCGAAAATGCCCATTAAATTGTCATAGCGACCGCCCCCGAACATCGCTCGGCGATTTTCAGGTGAAGTATCGTAAATTTCAAAAACGGTTCCAGTATAGTAATCCAGGCCTCGCAAAATCGACGGATCAAATACAATTTGGTTACCGATTTTCATCCCGCCCATTTCCAACACATGAAACAGCTTTACTAAATGCTCGACACCATCACAGGGCATCGACTTGGAAAGTTCAGAAATATTGGATGAAAAGAATTTTTCAAGTTCACTGAACTGATGGGGCTGAACACCGGCTTCACTGAGCCAGTTTTGAAATTTTTCAGGATCTACTTTGTCTTTGGCATCGATTGCTTTTACAACCTTATGGGTCTGCTCAGGACTCAAGCCCATTTTTTTAGTGAAAAAATGATCCATCAACTGGCGATGGTTGATCCGAATCTGCATTTTTTCAGCTCCACCAAAAGCAGCCATGATCTCGACAGCAAGATTCAATATTTCGGCTTCTGCTTCAAGTGCATCCCCACCAAGAACATCCACATTGAGTTGCCAATGTTCGCGTAACCGTCCCCGTTGAGGTCGCTCATATCGCCAGAGATTGGGAATGCTGAATAAACGAATTGGACGAGGAAGCTCATTCAATTTCGCGGCAACCATTCTGGCCATGGTGGGAGTCATTTCAGGGCGAACTGCGATTTTACGATCACCACGATCCATCATCCAGTAAAGCTGCTGATTTACGATCTCTTCACCGGTTTTAGCAGCATAGAGATCAAAGCTCTCCAGCATCGGACCACCATACTCCAGATATCCGAAGGATTTCACCGTTTGAGACAATTTTCCAAACATCCAGTTTCGAAACTGCATATCCTTAGGATAAAAATCCCGGGTACCTTTGTAGGATTCGGTGCTTAATTTTGTCGGTGCTGCCATGCTCAATTATTATCAAAACTCTCTTGCCAAGACGAGGATTTATTCGGAACATGAAGGAAGATGACTCAAGGCGTTTATTACTTAAAATGGATTTTAAAAGACGGCTCCTTCGATTATCAACGCTTGCTCTTCGATCACGATGCCCAGGTTGCCGCCTTCAAGCAACAAATCTGGTCTGACCTTTCATCCTTTCAGGCAATTTCACTCCAATCCGAAGCAGTACATCTTTCTTCAAAAAAACTTTGCGTATTTGACATGGATTCGACCGTGATTAATCAAGAAGTGATCGATGAAATAGGCAGAATTTTTGGGCTTTACCGTGAAATATCAGAAATCACCGAAGCAGCCATGCAGGGCAAACTTGATTTTTCAGAATC
This sequence comes from uncultured Bdellovibrio sp., assembly GCA_964654965.1. Taxonomy (GTDB): domain Bacteria; phylum Bdellovibrionota; class UBA1018; order UBA1018; family CAIMNF01; genus CAIMNF01. The sequence continues at coordinate 640 of CAZZLF010000342.1, read as the reverse complement.
TTTAAAAAAACGCTGTCGCTTGTTCACCGGCTATTCCGAGGATCGCCTGAAAGAAATCCTACCTCGACTCACCCTCAGTCGTGGCGCCAAGGACCTGATCGGATATCTCCACCAATCGGGCTTGAAAACAGCCATCGTCAGCGGTGGTTTTGAATTCGTCTTAAAGCATTTTCAGGAACAATTGGGAATTGACCAGATTCACGGCCATTCTCTTGAAGTTGACTCAGAACACCGATTCCTGGGAAGCGTAAAAGGACCAATCATCGATGTTCACCGAAAACGGGAGCTTACCGCTCTCATGAAATCTCAAAACCAATTTCAAACCGAGGAAACGATTGTGGTGGGTGACGGAGCCAACGATATCGAAATGATGAAGGAAGCCGGCATTTCTGTTTCGTTTTGTGGAAAACCGAAGCTCATGGAAGCGGCAAACACCTTGATTCTTGAACGCAATCTCGATTTACTACGACCTCTGATTTGAATATCAACCAAATTCATTGAAATGACCGGGCTCCATATTTATTACACAATCTGTATTTACTTTATGTGACAAATCCAGTAAGGTTTTGCAGATGTTTTTCAAATTGGGATTTTTCAGATCATTTCTGATCCTCTTCATGATGGGTTCTTCTATCTCGGT
>CAZZLF010000341.1:0-2548 GCA_964654965.1 uncultured Bdellovibrio sp. | reverse complement strand
CCTTGAAAAAATTAAAGAGTGGATGTTTCAAAGGGCGAGAAAACTCTCCGCTGAAACACTGGGAGAACGGGATCGATACAGCAAACTCTTTTATGAGTTCCTTTGGAAATCAATCCGACAACATCAATTAATTCGTTCAACCGATCGAACAGTTTTTGGATTCTGTCCTACCCTTCGTGACGGTTCCATGATGGATCATGCGCCAGAGCATATTGAATGGATTGGATTTGAACCTCTGTCATTCGAACTTCTATTTTGCGAAATCAGATATTTGTGGGGAAAAAGAAAATCTCTTCCTCTTTGGATCCGTGGCAGCAGCCTGGAAATGAGCATGGAGCACCAAGCTTCACTTCATTTTACCCATTCCGGAAAACAAAACACACTTCAACAAATCGAGTCGATATCTTCTTGTGAAATTTCAATCATTGCCGAAGAAAACCTGATCCGAACCCAATCAAGATCCATGGCAGGTCAAGCGCTTCGAAAACAAATTGATCAGCATTCCATTTTAAAAAAGGTAAAAGAGGCACAATCTACGCGTGGAATGTATCAAGCTTGCCAAGCCCTGGATAAACTCCGTCAAAGCGGCGTATTGATCTGGGCAAGAGAGGAAGTTTTAAATGAAACTTCTGGAAAGTCGGCTCTTCAATTTATCCTCAATCAGGCAAAATTACTTTTTATTGCAGACTTGAGTGCTCTTCAATGCAACCAAGAAAACATAAAAAAAGATCTCCCTAAGGCATTGTACGTCCTTCAAAGAGAAAATGATCTGGAAAGTCGTAAAGGACACCGACCATTGATGATCAAAACTTATGGATCGATCGAATCATTTCAAGACATTCAACTTTTGTTTGATCGGATCTTTTCACTTTTAAAAAAACCAGAACAGACTTTTCCTCATGAACCGTTTCAAATCCATTCTAGGATAAGCCCGATTGAGCAGCGGGAATGGGAGCAACATTGGTTCAACCCTGCTGATGATCAAATGGTCGATCAAATTGAAAGCCTGAAAAGAAACTCGACTCCTTTAGGGGAACTCGCAATTGTTCGAATGGTTTCTTGGTCCGATTTATCAAAAAACTCCATTCATCCTGAGCAAATGCAAAATACAATGGATGGCACTCCTCAACGGTTTTTCCTTTGGAATGAAATCAGCGACAGAGGGAACCAGGTTTTCACCTCAGAAGAGTCCGAACTTCCTATTGAAAATCACAAAAAGGGAAATGTATTTATCATCTACCCTCGGGAATCTCGCTGGAGCATACCTTTACAATCCCTGATCTGCTCCCAATTAACTCGCGATTGGCTGGACTATTCTGCAGAACGCAAAAAAGGAAACTGGTTTCTGAAAGAATCGGATATAAAATCCATTCCGGTACCTAAACATATTTACCGGTACCTCAAGGAAATCAATAGTCCGGATCATTTTCAGGATTTAGATGGTTTTGAACATCAAATTGTTTCCCTGGTTTCCTCAAAACCAGGAGAATCACTGGCACTATTAGAATCGGACAAAACCCAATCGATCCATCTTAAAGCTCGGGTTTTTGTTCTTGCCTCAGAAGTTCTTCATCAACAGAAAAAAGACCAGAAAACTCTATTTTCAATGATTCAGGAAGACGGAATGGTGAAGCAAGATATTCTGGAAAAAATTGTCCTTCAGGACAACGACCTTTGCCGGCTAGATCAGCACCCGATGATTCGGTTCACGCCCACTATTCCCGAACATCAGGCACTCAACACCTTTACCAATGTTCAACACCCCACCCCGGGTATCATCATGGCAACATCGAAAGGACTGACGCAATTCCTAAATATCCCGGATCAATGGATAAGAGGTCAAATCTTAGATAAAATTGTCCAATTAAGAGCCAACGTTGCAGAGCCAACTTGGAATGAGCTTTGCCAAATGATTCGTATTCCTAAAAATCCGGAACAGACGCGCCTCATTACTGCGCAGTTAGTTAACGCATATCATTCTGAAAAAATGCGTAAAAAAGAACTGATCCATTTAATAGGAGCTTGTTTGATCGAGAATATTGAAAACTCAAACACTTCTCGAATCGGTTTGCTACAATAGGTAATAATCATGCTACCGGAATCAAAGTGGAACGCGCCTTACACTGCAGTTGAAGAAACAAGGAGAGAGCATCAGTTCCAAAAATTTTTACGGATGAGCGAACTTTGGGACGCTACAGCACCCGGTTCGGTCGAAAATACCAAATCGTGGGAGAAACTCTTTCAGTTTCAGCATGAATCTCTATCTCAATCTATCGAAAACAATCATTCATCCAGCTATTTCAATCAACTTGAAAGCACTTGCTGGCAATACGGTAAGGCGCTGGCAGAAAAAGACTGGCCGGTTTCAAACATCAGAAGTCCTTATGATGGGTTTCTTGCGCTGAAAACTTTACGAATTGGGAATTTAAAAAATTCAGAACCTTTTTTACTGGAAAGAAAAACAGAATTAAACTGTTCATTCTACTGGATGAGTTCACCCACTGAATATCATGAACTTTGTAAGCTTTATCATGAAGTTTTTCGCGGA
>CAZZLF010000340.1:0-2548 GCA_964654965.1 uncultured Bdellovibrio sp. | reverse complement strand
GTCCGCATAATTCTCAAGCCAATAAAGTATTTTTTTCACCGCAAGAGATCGCTTTTCAACATCGCCTTCACTCTCACGAAGAATCCGGGTCATCTGATGATCCAACAATGGATAAGATTGTTGAATCCATGACTTCAATTTTTTGGTGTTGGTTTTTTCAGCGTCATGAAGATCAGAAATCAGAAATTCATCTGGGTCCAACTTACTTTCATAAGGTATACCGTAAAAAAGAACTCCATTTTTTAAGCCCAATTCCATGGCTTTTTCAGTGGCAGTAATTCCGGCTTCGTCTTGATCGAAAAAAATGATGATTTTTTTTGCCAATCTGGAAAGTGTTTTCAAATGATCTTCTGAAAGTGAAGTACCACATGTGGCTACGACATTTTCAAAACCATATTGGTGCATCCCAACGACATCGAAATAACCTTCGACGACAATTGCAATTTCCTCTTCTCGAATGGCTCGCTTGGCTTGAAAAAGCCCATATAGGAATTTTGATTTTTGAAACAATTCACTTTCACTACTATTGAGGTATTTCGGTAGCTTGATTTCAGACTCACGCTGATCCGCAGACGGAAGCAAGCGACCACCGAATCCGGTAACTCTTCCTCGGATGTCGATCAGCGGAAACAAAACTCGCTCACGAAAAAAATCGTAGTCCCCAACCTGCTTTTGGGATGGCTTAATCAGCCCCGTATCTCGGGCAAGTTCCAAAGGAGCCTTGGCCTCACTCAGAAACTGAACCAGGCCATCTACTTTGCCTCCCGCTACTCCGATTTGAAATTTTTCAATGGTATTCGCGGAAATTCCGCGTTTTTTTAAATAATCAACGGCCTCAATCCATTGCGGATTACCCTGGGGATGGAGCAAATTTTGGTGATAATATTTCAAGGAAGAAAAATGAAGGACTCGAGCAGTTTTTTGCATGCGAACCCTGCGCTGATACATCGCTTGCTCGTCTCCGCTGGAAGAGTACGAACTTTCTGGAATCTTCAGATTCGCTTTTTCAGCCAAATCTTCAATGGCTTCTTCAAAGCTGAGTCCATGCAATTTCATGAGAAAGGAAATGGCATCACCGCTCTCTTTGCATCCAAAGCAATGATAGAAATCCTTATTTACCGAAAAAGAGGGGCTTCGATCACCATGAAACGGACAACGCCCCATAAACCGGTTACCGGTTTTGCGAAGATCCACGTTTTCGGAAACAATCTCAAACAAGTTGGTGCTTTGTTTGAGCTGCTGGATCCATTCGGGTGAAAAGCGACTGCGTGGTTTTTGCACAGAAATTCGTTGATCCTTAACCGCCGAGTTTTTCTCGCACGAGCTGATTCACCAGCTTGCCATCGGCTTTACCTGCTACTTTTGGCTGAAGAATCTTCATGACTTTGCCAAGGTCTTTGGCATCTTTAGCTTGTGACTCTTCTACTGCGGCTGCAACCAAGGCTTTGATTTCTTCAACAGACATTTGGGCCGGCATGAATTGACGGAGGTATTTTGCTTCTGCTTCTTCTGCTGCAACCAGATCTTCACGGCCGCCGTTACGAAACTGAAGAATTGACTCTTCTCTTTGCTTGAGCATCGAGCCGATAATTTTTACCGCCCGCTCATCGTTGACATCAATACGTTCATCAACTTCAATTTTACGGATCGCTGCATGAAGGTTGCGGGAAAACTGGACTGTTTCTTTGTCCCCACTTTTCATAGCAGACTTCATGTTTTCTTGATTGGTTTCTTTAATGGTAGGCATGGGATCTCAAACTATCAAAAATAAGAAGGCGGGGCAATCAGTGATGCTCCGCCTTCAGTAAAACTTCTTAACAAAGCTCTAATTTAGAACTTTGGCTTGCGTGGTCCGCGGTCAAAGCCACCTTTTCTTGCACGCTTACGCGATGCGATAGCTTTTTTCTTGCGGCGAACGGATGGTTTTTCAAACGCTTCACGGTTACGCACTTCTCCAAGGGTACCTGCTTTTTCTACGAGTTTCTTAAAACGCTTCAAAGCGGCTTCGAAAGAATCCCCTTCTCTAATAACGATTCCTGGCATGTGATTCACCTCCTTCCAACTTTTGATCAGACTCAGGGATACACTCTGCCCTAAAAAGATGCAATACTATTCCTATTGAAGGTCCTTCATCGTTGGTCCAGAACAACGCAGTTTCACTCCTTGATACTGGTCGGAGCATCCCTATTGCTTTTGGCCTATTTCACCCTTCTTTCTCCTTCTAGTCTCGAAGATGATTTTATGGGTTTTCGAGTGGTTCACCCAAAAGATTTGCTGAATTTTTTAAAAAACGACTCTGAACCCACATTGACCGATGTCATTCCCAGAGACATTGCCCCATCCTATTCATTAAGGAATTTCGATTTTTTCATTACCAAGGACAACCAACCCCAGCTGAAAATTACCGCAAAAAAATCAAATTTTTACAGTGAAGAATCTCTGGTCCATGCCCGGGATGCCACCGTGAACCTTCAAAATGGAACCATAGTGGACAGTCGGGAAATTCTTTACAGTGCCCCGAAATCTGAAGTTCAGTTCTTTGGCGAAG
>CAZZLF010000339.1:0-2549 GCA_964654965.1 uncultured Bdellovibrio sp. | reverse complement strand
ACGATCAAGGGTTAATTCCGGTAAAGCTTGCAGATTTCAACAATGGGTTGAATCTCACCCTAGGTTTACCTTTAATTAGAACCTCGGTAGATCATGGTACTGCTTTTGATATTGCTGGAAAAAATAAAGCTGATCCATCCAGAATGGTGTATGCGATCAGAAAGGCGATTGAATATTTATGATAAACGAAACTATCTTCAGAGAATATGACATTCGGGGTATCACTGGTAAGGAACTAAACTCAGATTTTGCCTATCAATTAGGTCTTACTTACAGCGAATTTGCATATCAAAAATTAGATAAACAAGTTTTGACGATCGCAGTTGGAAAAGATTGCCGTCTGACCAGCGATGAGTATGCCTCGGCTTTAATTCGCGGTCTCAACGATGGCGGAATCAACGTCATTGATATCGGTACCTGCCCAACACCACTCACTTATTTCTCTGTTCATCATTTCAATACAGATGGTGCCCTCATGGTTACCGGATCTCACAATCCAGCGGAATACAATGGTTTTAAGCTTGGAATCGGAAAAGATACTCTTCATGGTAGCCAAATCCAAGAACTGAAGAAAATCATGCTAAACGGGGTTTTTGCACCAAGAAAAAAAGGGGCGACCATACAACAAGAAATCATTCAGCATTATATTGACTACGTTTCAGATCAAATTAAACCGCTCAGAAAACTGAAGGTTGTATTGGATGCAGGAAATGGTACTGCTTCCACCGTAGCTCCATTTTTATTTAAGAAAATGGGGGCAGAAGTAATTAGTCTTTATTGTGAACTTGATGGCCGCTTCCCTAATCATCATCCAGACCCAACTGTTCCCAAAAATCTAAAAACACTGGTTGAAACAGTAAAAAAAGAAAAAGCAGATTTTGGTATCGGATACGATGGGGATTCTGATCGAATCGGCGCAGTAGATGAAAATGGAAAAATTATCTTTGGTGATGAACTGATGGTGATTTTCTCCCGTTCAGTTTTAAAAAACAATCCGGGAGCAACTGTTATTTCGGAAGTAAAGTCGAGCAATAGATTGTACAGTGATATTGAAAAAAACGGTGGAAATCCTCTTATGTGGAAAACCGGTCACTCATTAATCAAGTCAAAAATGAAAGAAACGAAAGCAGCACTTGCTGGAGAAATGTCTGGCCATATCTTTTTTGCAGATCGTTGGTTTGGCTTTGATGATGCGATTTATTCCTCAGCAAGATTATACGAGATTTTATCAAATTATCTGCTGAATAACGAAGGTACAATTTCATCCATATTGAAAGACCTGAAGCCAGTAACCAATACCCCTGAAATCAGGATAGATTGCGATGAATTGAAAAAATTCCAACTGATTGAAGAAGCGTCGAAAATTCTAAAATCAGAAGTAGGAAATAATGCGAAGGTGACTACAATCGATGGTTTACGAGTTGATTTCCAGAATGGCTGGGGTTTAATTCGCGCATCCAATACGCAACCGGTAATTGTAATGCGCTTTGAAGCAGAATCTAAAGACTTTCTTGACACTATCCAAAACAATTTCAAATCGGCATTAAATTCAGCTGCACAGAAAATAGGTCATGAAAAGATCAACTTCGAAAATAACCACTAATGATCAAGAAATTATTGTAAAGGGTGCGAGAGTTCACAATCTTAAGAACATCTCTGTCAAAATTCCTCATCAATCATTAACCGTGATTACCGGTCCATCAGGCTCGGGAAAGTCGTCTCTTGCTTTTGATACAATTCATGCTGAAGGCCAAAGAAGATATATTGAAACTTTTTCTACTTATGCAAGACAGTTTTTGGAACAGGTTGAAAAACCTGATGTTGATGAACTGTTAGGTCTTTCCCCAACTATTGCTATTTTACAAAAGACTACTTCTTATAATCCTAGATCTACGGTTGGAACTGTTACCGAAATACACGACCATTTACGCGTTTTATATTCGAGAATTTCACAAGCTTTTTGTCCCCAATGCCATAAACCGATTGAAAGTTTATCTACTCAACAAATCGTGGACTCTATCCTTTCTTACAAGGATGGTAGTAGGTTAAGTCTATTGTCTCCGATTGCGCGTGAAAAAAAGGGGGAATTTCAAAAGGAACTCCTTAGTCTTCGTCAAAAGGGTTTTTCGAAAGCTCGGATTAATGGTGAAATTAAAGACCTTTCAGATCCAATAAAATTAGATAAGAACTATAAACATACGATTGAAGTCGTCGTAGATAGAATCGTTATAAAAAAGAATGAAAAATCACTCCCTTCACGGGTCTTTGATAGTACAGACCTTGGTCTAAAACTTTCAAAGGGTTTGTTAACTTTAATTGAACATTTACCGAATGGTTCAACTAAGGAATCACTATTATCTCAAAATTTTGCATGCAGCACTTGCGATATCTATCTGCCTTCACCTGAACCAAGAATTTTTTCTTTTAATAGTCCACTAGGATCATGTAAACGTTGCGACGGGATTGGATTTGAATCTTTTTCCGAATCTTCAGATCATGAATCTGAAAATGAAGAAAATGATATAAAGTATGAGTTTCATAAAAAATGC
>CAZZLF010000338.1:0-2552 GCA_964654965.1 uncultured Bdellovibrio sp. | reverse complement strand
AAAAATGGAAGTCAGAGTTTCATGATTTCATGAACTCAACCGAGTCCGTCCATCCATCACCTGAACGATCCCAAAAACTACTCGAAACCATTCGAAATGAACTTTCACCCCACTTCTCCAAAGTTCTCGGAAAACTCATTCTGATTCAGTTCATCGCCGGAGGCTCAACACTCGCTGTTTGCCCTCAATTTGGAATAGGACCCATTGGTGGTGGGAACGGAATTTTAAAATGGGTTGAACATTTTGGAAGTGCCGTATGCGGTGCATTTTGCGGATCTTTTTTTCTGATTTTTTCCGCAATTTTCGCCAGCATTTTACTCTCACGACCAGAGCGTAAGAAATTATCAGAAAACACATTACTCGCATTTTCTTCGGTAAGCCTGGTCTCTTTTGTGCTTTTATCCCTGATTTCACTGATGATCGGTGAACACCATCACCACAACCCGGATCTTCTTTTTGTGACCGCTTGGTTTATTTCTGGAATTCTGATGGCTAGTGCCAGCTTCAAATCTTTATCAATGCTTAAAAAATCAAACTAGTTCTACTTTGCCGTTATTAATATGCAAATTCAGCTCACCTCTGAGAAATGAATAAACTTTCATCATTCCCTCATCACCGAGCATAGCAGAAACAAGACCACTGGCTTTGAAGTCCTCGAATGTTTTTGCTTTTAGACGAATGAGCTGTAATTGAGAACCCGGAGAAACAATGTGCTTTCCCGCAATTTGATACTCATCTGCAATCAATGAAATGCAAACTTTGAGTAAATCCATGATAATGGTTTCTTCAAATGTGGCTTGAAGAATACTTTTCTTTTTAAGATCTGCAGGAAGCTCATTAGATTCTTGCAATCCAGATGAAATTGCATTCAGGATTTTTTCAAAATGTGGAGATTTTAGCTCACCTTTTGAGAGACCACGAAACGATTGTAATTGTTCGAGAGTGGTTGGCTTCACTTTGGTCAAATCAATCAGTACACCATCTTCTGCTAGCCAACGGCGAGGAACGTTCAGTTCACGAACTCTTTTTTCTCTCCAGCGCACCAGTTCCAAAAGAACACCATAATCTTTAATATGGAACTTGCTCGATTGAGCTAGCCTTTTGGTAATTTCTTCAGGAGGGACTTCGTAAAGAAGACGATCCGAAAACTTTGAACTCAATTCAAATGCCCAATTTTTACGATCCGACTTATCTAGTTTTTCAAAAAGATGGTGGGCTACATCAATCAAGTGCTTCACATCAAGAATGGCGTATTCAAGGACTGGTTTAGGCAATGGTCGTTTGGACCAATTGGTTCTGGCATAGGCCTTAGGATGGTCGATCCCAAGAGTTTGCTTCATTAAGTTCCCCAGACCAATGCTGTCTCCCATTCCACAAAGAGATGCTCCCACTGCAGTATCAAATACAGGAGCGGCAAGCACATCCATTGCAGCAAGAAGACACTCTTGATCACCATGGGCAGCATGAACAATCTTCAAGATTTTTGGATTGGAGAAAATTGCAGAGAGTGGTTTTAACTCTTTTTTGCTGAATGCCTGTATGTCAATCAGCCACGCCTCATTTTTAGTGGCGATTTGCATGATTTCTAATTGTGGATAAAAAGTACTTTCTCGAATGAACTCAGTATCAAAAGCAAGCTCAGTCACATCAGATAGCTTTTTGCACAATTCGTAAAGCTCTTCCGTGTTACTGATCAAATTAAGAGACATGATTTTTTCGGGGGACGATTTACATCAAAGAAGGCATTCCGTATGTTTTGCCATCGATTACTAAAAAACCGTGTTTGTGCCTTCCACCGTCACGGTCTCCTGGATTGAAGTGAAGCCAGTGAATGATTGCACCCATCGGAGAAGGAAGACGTGCTTTAGGTCCAACCGTGATGTAATCGCCGCAAGCAATAACTTGCATTCCTGGTCGAATCGCAGGAAGTCTTCCAAATTCATCATTATAGATCACTTCGATATCACCGTAGCTATCGCCATCAATACTGATTGCAAAATGAGTATGTCCGGTTTTATTGGGATACATTTGAATAACTACACCGTGAATCAGTGCTCGTTTTAAAGTTTGGTCAGGAGTGGTTCTTTTCCATTCCAGAACTTGTTGATTCTGAACTCCCAAAACTTCTTGGTTTTGGTCGAGACAATTTAGATGGTTGGGTAAATTGGGGAAATTGCTTTCAGTCGCAAATGCGAAAATTTGAAGTCCAAGAAACAGGGCCAAAATCCGGATTGCTACTTTCATTCAATACTCCTGAGGTGAGTTATTGGTTTTGATTTATACCTTAACTCAACTCAAAAACATAAGGAAATGATAATGGCGATCAATTTTTTAGAATCTTGAAGCTAAGCAACCTCTTTGAAGTCGGTCGGCTGAATTTCAATGATTCTAATGCGCACTTTTGCCTTAGGTCCTGCTAAAAAGAAATCTGTCTTATCTGGATTATTCTGATAGATTTCAAAGGCATACATCGCAATCACCCTTGAAGCTCCCTCTTCCGCTTTCTGATAAGCCTCTATTTTTGCCCGTGACTTAAACCATTGAACTGCGTG
>CAZZLF010000337.1:0-2554 GCA_964654965.1 uncultured Bdellovibrio sp. | reverse complement strand
ATCCCATATGAATTTTATTAGACAGAGAATTGGAAAGCAGAAGATTTCTAAAATGGAGGCCAAGCTTTAGTTTGTTTTCGTAAATATTTTTTGTGTATCCGGTTCCGACATTCAATGACATCGGAATACTCAATGTCCTGCTATCGGGAAATTTAGTTCCAGCAAGATCCGTTACACTCGCCCCAAAGGAAAGTGTCGATTTGTCGTCAATTTTTCTCAGATATTGCGCTCCGAGATCTCCCCCAAATGCTTTTCCATAACTTCCAATAACATTGGAAAGGTAAGCCTGGGCATCACCTGACATATGAAGCATGTTTGTTGTTCCCAGATCATAGTAACCACCTTTTCTAAAAAGTAATTTTACAGCGAATCCCATCCTAAATTCACTCATGGATCTTCGACCCTCTTTAAAACTCCAAGCCATTCCAGCCTGAACTCCATGAGTGATCATGGCACCAAGATTAAAATAGGGACTAACTTGATTGAACTGATTCACTGAAATCTGAGTATCTGCAATGTAAGAAAGTGCAAAATGAGGAAGAAGAATCATAGGAACCTGGCTCAATCGAAATGCTATATCCTTGTTCATGAAAATATTCATGGAACTAAAACTTAAGCTTTTAGAAACGGATGCAATTTCACTGAAGTTCTTGTAAGTGTCCCATGTTCCTTCAATACCAAGGCCCAGTGGTCTGAATCCTCTCTGCTCATAACTAGCCAATCCTGCCGGATTATTGAATAAGGCATATTCATCATCAGCCAAGCCAACACCAATTCCACCCATTGCCATGTTTCTGGGTTGACGAACAATTTCCTGAGTTTGTTCCTTTGCAGAAACTGAATTTAAAAATAAAAAATAGAAACAACACGCGAAAAAAAAATGCCTACTTTTGAAGTTACCAAATTGCATCGATTCCTCCTAAAATTCCGACTGCATAGGAGGAAATCGCTAATGGGTTCTTATCAGCTTCATAACAAGAATCTCGATATCGAAGTCTTTGATATGCTCGATCACATTCAACCTGAGTATATCCATCCGATAAACATTTAGCGTTGGCTGAACCGGAATTTCCCATGATTAAGTTCAATGAAATAGAAATCACATTCAATGAATTTCCCAAGGGTCCTGTTGCAATGACCTTGATTGCGTCCACCGCGTCTGCAAAATTTGTCATCGCAGACGCAATGGCGCAGGATGCATGTTCTGGATCTGAATTGATTGCATTTTTATTAGGCCAAATTGATAGTAGATCTATACCTTGTGTGTGGTCCGGGTTCGGATTACCGTATCGATTCAAACTCACACCAATATTCGCCATCGAAGAAAAGAGTAACAATACATTTGAATCTTCAATTCGATCCCGATATAGGACGGAACCAGGGTTGTAAGAATTGATTTCCATTCGGTCATATGCGCCGATGATTGCTCCCGGAACCAAGACTGTCTGTAATACATCCTGCATTTTTTGCAAACTTTGCATTTTTGAATCTGAAGATGCACTTGAAGGAAAAAGCTCAACGAGAGCCTTGAACAGACCGGTGGAAAAATCAGTGGAACCTACTTTGTCGATCAGATCATAAAATGCAAGTCCGGCACTACAACCGTAGGAAGAAGCATAAAGCATTCGTGCTTGATTGTCTGAGTATTCCGATTCAAAAAGTTTTTTAGACAAATCTAATGCATGAATGCAATTGCCGCTGGAAAGAGCTACGCGAGCATCAAACTGTAACTCATTTCGATCAGATTCACTGTTCAGTGAATATGGCGGTCCCCCACAAGCTGAAGTCAGGCACAATAAAAAAATTATGTTAATACTTTTCGCAATAGGAAACGATTCTTTGGCAACCTTCAAGAAGCGTTTGAGTATTCGTGGCAAAACTGATGCGGATACAACTTGAAGCACCGAAGTCCACGCCCGATACCACTGCAACCTGCTCATCCTTAAGCAAATCTTGTACAAAATCATTCGCATCCTGCCCGGCTTTTTTTTCGACGAAAATCTTGCTCAGATCAATAAAAAGATAAAAAGCCCCCTGGGGTTCGTCTACCCTGATTTTCGCCGATTTTTTTAACACTTCCAACGCTAAATTACGTCTGTTTAAATATTCTTTGCGCTGATACTCAAAGCGTTCCGCTGGAAGCTTGAGGGTAGCAACTGCTGCAGCTTGAGATAATGAACAAATTCCGGACGTTGAGTGTCCTTGCAGTGCATTGAGTTTTGGTGTGACCATATCAGGACTGACAGACCAGCCCACTCTCCAACCCGTCATGGATCCACTTTTCGACATTCCATTGACAGTAATGGTTCGGTCCCGCAATTGAGGATTTGCTTCCAGAAATGAAGTCCAACCTTCTGTAGAATAATCAATTCGATCGTAGATTTCATCACTGATCACCCAAACATGAGGATGGCGATTCAGCACTTCACCCATCGCTTTCAATTCTGACCTAGAATACATAGCCCCTGTTGGGTTACTCGGTGAATTGATGATGAGCATTTTTGTTTTTGAGGTAATCGATTTTTCCAAATCGGATGCATTGATTTTGAAATGA
>CAZZLF010000336.1:0-2556 GCA_964654965.1 uncultured Bdellovibrio sp. | reverse complement strand
CAGGAGAACGTGATGTGAGTTCTGCATCAGGTATTTGGTCCATATCAGCCAAGCCGAAAAGGGGAGGATGAATCAGGGAACGCCAGTCGGTGGGAAGCAGAATCTCGCGCTCAAAATTGAGTTTTAACCGATTGAATTTTTGTTGCTCATAGTATTTCTTTTTTGCCGTATTGAAATCAGTGGCGGACATGTGTTGTTTGAATCTTGAAGCATTAAACTTGAAAAGTTTTTGAACTGTTTCAGGTGAGAGATCCTGAACGGGGACAAAGGTCATTTTTTTTGTGTTGAATTCAAAAGTTAAATGTTCTCGGTTTTGATCAGTCAATTCCTGGTCGTGATTGTCTTTCAAGACTAGCGATCTTGTGTCGGGACTGATCAAATGATTTGAAATTTGTTGGTAATACGAAACCAAGACAGGGTAGGTAACTACGCCTCGGGAAAGTGTTTCATCAGCGTAGGGATAAAGAACGCATGCAGGAGTGATTTTGGGATGGCAAACGGTACTCTCAAAGAGGGTTTTTTCTGCAAATGCTTTTGATGAAGTGAATACCGGATTGATATAAATAATCAGTAACAATGTTCTTAAAATTGATGGCATAAAAGCATACCCTCCGAAAGTATTCATCGGAGTAAAAGCCTTCAAAAATAAGGAAAAACACTGATTTATTGGTGAGATGACGGGTCATCTGACGTCAGGGGCAGTACAGGCGTTGAGTTGACGATGTCACGGACGTAATCCGTTTTCAAATCGGCCGCCAATTGACGGTCATAACAGAATATTGCCGATTCATGGCTGTGCTCTGCTGAAAATGGTTCAAAATTGAAGCTACCAATCGAAGAAAGTACATTGTCAATGAGTACTGTTTTTGAGTGAACGTACTGAAAATGCATCCAGGCATTGAATCCAGGATGCGCGATGCCGTTGTCGAGGTATTTTCTGAATTTTTGAGTGCTCTTGAGACCAAGGTAACGACTCAGTCTTCCTAGCAAGGTAATCGGTTCTTTGCCTCGGGCGATATGGCTAGCAAGAATTTGCTGTCTTCGCACTTCACGCTTGGGGTCGCGTCTTCCCATCGCGATGTTTTGTCCGATTTCAGCAAAACCTCCGTCGATTCCGTTGGTGAGCAGGTGAACATTGACTCCGTTTGATGCTGAATCATAAATAGATTGAAACATCATGGTGGCCGGATCGTCGTTTTCTTCGTCGCCATCGTCTAATTCATCGATATCGTAATTGACATGTTGGCTGGTGAGGAAAAGTTCATTTCGGGCAGAACGAAAAAATTCAGAATAGGTGTTTGCGAGAATGAGATTGTTTTTTTGCGTTCCTTGAATCACAAAACGACACACGCCATCCGTTGCAGTTTCTTGATTAAGAAACCACTGATCGTAGAGGTTTTTTCCGCGAAGACCTTGCTTGGTCTCCAGTTGTTTTCTTTGTGAAACCATTTCTTTCAAATCTTCGGTAGAGCGTCCCTGGTCCAAGTTGAATTTTCTGGTTTTTCTTCTGCAAGTTGGTTCGTCGTAGCGCTCTTTCAAAGTGGTGAATTCTGAAATGATGTCCGTCACCATTGGTCCCTCGATACGGACGTCGATATCCTTGTTCCAATGGTTGAAGCCAGTGGAATTGTTTGAACTGTTGACGATGTTTTGGCCTCCGACAATTGCGGTCTGGTCATCAAAAATCCAAATTTTGTTATGAAATAGTGTTCGTTTGCTTTTGCGCAAGTGAAACATGTCGTCTGCAAGAAGAAGCTTCACGCCTCCATCGATGAAACGTTGCATGGTATTTCGAAAAACTGTGGTGGTCCAAAGCTTCTCTAAAATCACTTGAACTTCGACACCTTGTTTTTGTTTTTCAACTAAAGCATCGATCAAGGCAAAAGAAGATGGGTCTGATGCAAACGACATGACCATGACGTAGATCGATTTTTTGGCATTTTTCACCTGGTTCAGTTTTTCAAGATAAGAATCGCCGTTGATGAGTAGTTTGGTCTTGTTTCCACGAGTCAACTCTGAATCTGAAATCGCGTCGATCTTTCGGTTGAAATCGGCAGTCAGCATCGAAGAGTCATGGGGAATCCGGTGGTCGGTGTGGAAGAATAGGTCTTGTTCTTCAGGTGTGTTTCCCACATCGCGGACGGGAGGGTGAATGAGGGATTTCCAATCGGTGAGGTGATGATAAAGTCTCTGAAAGCGCTGGGTTTTTGGGTCAAAATTCAAACTTTTGAAATAATTGACTTTCGCATCTACGAAATCGGAACCACCCAATTTCTTCGTGAAGGTCAGAGTGTCAAATTTAAAGAGTGATTGGACACTCTCCGGTGACATCACGATGTTGGGAGTGATGATGTTCTTCATGGGATTTACGGTAAAGGTAAGGTCTTCGTGATTAAAGGATAAAGGGGTATGGTCTCTGGTTTCAAAATGGGCATCTGGATTCGGCTGAATCAAACCATCAGAAACGGTGAGGTAATATTGGGCTAAAGTTTTGAAATCTACTTTAAACTCGGTGTCTGAATCAAAAGGATTATCCTGGGCATGGGTAACCGAGAT
>CAZZLF010000335.1:0-2556 GCA_964654965.1 uncultured Bdellovibrio sp. | reverse complement strand
AACCACTAAAGGATAGGTAAGAATTTTGATCAGAATAGTAAGAAGAATGATTGCCAAACCATAATTGCCTGCAAATTTGTAAATAAACTTTAACGTCAGTAATATCGGATATGCGATAAATGCAAAAAACCCAAGATCTACTGTGGTATCCAGTGAAGGTTCAATCGACTTCAAAAGATCGAGATATTTAGGAGCAAATACCGTTTTAAATTTCACATTCATTTGTTGATTAATCACCGGATACTGCAACGAGGCTTGAGCATTATCTGCAGAAGTTTTTTCAATAAGAACTTTCTGAGGAGCTGATTGCGGAATTACAGTGAAAATAAAGTAATGGCTTCCGGCGCCAACCCATTTTACAGGAGTTGAAATAACGCTTGAATCCACATCCTTATTTACGAGAAATCTTTGAATTTTACTGTCAGTAAAATAAAACATTTCACGATATCTCTCTTCGGGATCATTTTTAAATCCGTGAGAAACAATATTTAAATAAGCATTTTCAGGGGATTTTTCTTTAAATTGAACAGAGACAGTTACATCGGCAACATTTTCATGAATTTCATAAAATCTTTTATAAAGAACTTTTGAGTCTTCATATATCCATTCGAAGTTATTGTTCCCTAATGATTTAAACTGAGTGGCTGCTTGTTGGTTTAAATATGAAAAATCAGCGCCTGAAAAAGTAAGAAGCAGTGCGCTTTCATAACCAGTGATTGTTTTTAGATCATTTTTTTCTTTGGAATCATTCATGATCCAATTTCTGAACCAAAAAGAACCTGGATCCACTTCAAGAGTTGATGATGTGAGTTTGATCGACTCTGCATAAGTTGTGTTGAAAAAAACGGAAGAGAAAAAAGTTAAAAAAATAAATATGGTTTTCATACGGGATCATAGCCTCCAGAGCGGGAAAAAGGGTGACAGCGTAAAATGCGGAAAATTGATTTCGCGCTTCCGTTCAACAACCCATATTTTTTAATGGATTGTTCACAATAGCAGGAACAAGTAGGTTCAAACTTACATCCTAAATAAGGATTACCACTTATAAACTTTGAAAATGAATGAAGAAATGGAGAAAAGAATTTGCGGTATACCCAAAATATTTTATTCATGTCTTCAGAAGGTTTTCCAAAGTTTTACGAACTTGTTTGCCTGTAAAATGGTTTACCTGAATATGGCCGGGTATCACAATATTATAATCAGCGGGTTTGAATAGATTTTGATGAAGCCTAAAGTGTTCTCTGACCTGTCTTTTTATCTTATTTCTTAAAACACTGTTAGTTCTAGCTTTAACGGTTATTCCAATACGAGCGTGATTTAATGAATTAGGTATTCTAAAGATAATAAGATTCCCTAGCCTCTTTACATCGCTTTGATGAAAGAACTGTAGGAACTCTCGTCTCTTTAGAACGCGAACGCTCTTAGGAAACTTCATGATTTATTTCTCTAATAAAGAGAGCAGATTATTTTCCTGCTACTGTAGGAACAAGATTTTTACGGCCTTTAGCGCGACGGCGAGCTAAAACTTTTTTGCCGTTTGCTGTTGCGAGTCTAGAACGGAATCCGTGAGTACTTGTTCTCTTTTTACGAGAAGGTTGAAAAGTGCGTTTCATAGTCGCAAAAACTTATCGGAAAAGAGGCATGATTGTCAATCCTACAAGTGTGTGCTACCTACTTAGCTCTCGAGTTTTATGACCATGAATGATTTAAATCTTTGGGCTACCGCTTATCGTCAGATTTTACAAAATCACGATAACCCTGCTGAAATGAAATTTTGGTTAGATTCATTAAACTGGGGTCATTTAGAGCCCTTAAGTAATGGTAAAGTTTCAGTTTTTTTAACTGCTCCCAATATTTTTTACGCTAGTTTCATCCAAGATAAATATAAATCTGAAATCGAAAAAACGATTTCTCTATTATTAGGCAAGTTGTGTGAAATATCGATTTCAGTGTCGTCTGAAAAAAACGATGTCCCTTCATTAAGCGCAAATACCGGTAATTATATAGAAAAAAATAACCATGATGATCCTCTTGCCCCGCTCTCTGCTCTTGAACTTCGCCAAAGTTCGGAAAAAACTGTAGTTCAAAAAGGATCTTTTAGAGACTCATCATCAAAAGGGTCTGTAATTATTGATGATTTTATTGATTCTTCCCTGACTTTTGATAATTATATCATGGGCCCGTCGAACCAGTTTGCCTATGCCTCGGCTTTTTCAACTTCAGAAAAGCCTGCAGTTCAATATAATCCACTTTTTATTTATGGGCCCCCAGGAGTTGGTAAAACTCACCTACTTCATGCTATCGGAAATCAAATAAAGAAGAAAAACCCTCATATTCGCGCGTATTTTGTATCTGCAGAAAAATTCGTAAATGAATTTATTGAAAGCATTCAGCACAAAAATCCAGGTGATTTCAGAGCTAAATATAGAGAAAACGTCGATCTTTTACTGATTGATGATGTTCAATTCATTGTTGGAAAAGACCGTTCGGAAGAGGAATTCATTCATACTTTCAATACTTTGCATGGCCTTAAGAAAATGGTGGTCCTTACTTGTG
>CAZZLF010000334.1:0-2559 GCA_964654965.1 uncultured Bdellovibrio sp. | reverse complement strand
AACCAGCCTCCAGACTGGATTCTTCAATTAGATCATCTCCATCTTCACTCTCGTCTTCATCTTCGAATTCTTCATCTTGTTCATCTTCAGATGAAAATGATACTTCGCCTTCTGTTGAATATTCATTTGATTCAGAATTTACATTTTCTGGTGAAAAATCTTCTTCTACCGATGACTCCACCGATTCAGTTTGTTCATCAGATGCGAACTGTTCTTCAGAGTCGAATGACTCTGGCTCGTCGTTCTGAAGTTGAAAACCTGTTTCAACTTCGACCGATTCCACTGGAGAAGACTCACTCAACTCCGCTTCAGAAGTCGACTCGCCTTCAGGTACTTCACTTGGTTCGCTTGAAGCTGCTTCAACTTCAGGTGCTGCTTCAGATTCTGTTTCTGACTCTTCTTGAGCTTCGTCTTCTAATTCAGCATCATCCCCCATGACTTTGGGATGAACATAAATGTCATCGACATAAAGAAATGCTGCTTTGTCCAATCCGATATCAACAAAGGCCGCCTGCATACCGGGAAGAACCCGAGTTACCTTGCCTTTGTAAATATTTCCAACAATGCCTTTTTCACTTTGACGCTCAATGAGCAGTTCTTGAATTCGACCTTCTTCCATGAGCGCGATACGAACTTCAGGAAGGGATGCGTTAATAATTAATTCTTTTGCCATGCTTACCTCTGTTGGCGAGTAGGAACAATTCCAAGGAGCGGACTGGAAGCTAGGAAAAATGAAAAGAAATTAGAACCGAAATTGAACAAGACCGACAACCCTGACTACAAAACCCAATCGGGTTAGTAGTTTTGGGTTCGAAAATTTTTGATTGTAACTCAAATTTTTCATGAAATAGATCTTTGTTCTCATCGGTGTCTTGGAGGGATCAGTTTTTGATCCGTTTCTACCATTTATTCCAGCTAATTCCGAAGCTTATTTGCTTATCTTCATGGACCTCATTAGGTCACATTTCTCGGAGTTCGCCTCTACTGCACCGTTTATTAAAACTGTTTTTAAAAACAATTACGTTAAGTTTTACTACAAACTGTTTAGGCTTACCTGTCACAAGACTAAACTTAAAATTTCGGTTGTTCGTGACAACCTTACTCTCAAGGTTAACCCAATTCACTGAGAATTCAACTAAAAATCCGAACGCCTGGACATTCTTGCCTAACCTAGTCATTTTAACGTATTGGGTCAAGCTTGCGGAGCTTTCATTTTTCAGTCAAAATCCCTACTCTAACACTTTATTAAGAGGAAGTTTCGCCATGAGTGCACAACCCGCAAAATTCAAGCGCGTAATCTGGATTGTTCTGGATGGCGTCGGCGTGGGCGAAGCCCACGACGCAGCACTTTTCGGCGATCAGGGATCAAACACCCTTGGCAATCTTTCTCACCAAATTGAATCCATTCGGGGAGCACCACTCCACATTCCTCATCTCTTGAAATTAGGCGCTGGAAAAATAACCTCTCTTGCTCAGAACATTCCCGATTCAGACATCGTTGGGGTTTACGGAAAAGCTTCAGAAAAATCCACAGGTAAAGACACCACCTCCGGTCATTGGGAGATGACTGGATTGATAGTTTCTGAACCCTTTGAAGTATTTGAAAAAGGTTTTCCAACCGATGTGGTTGATCGTTGGGTAAAAGAAAATCAGCTACCCGGCTATTTATGCAATCATGCCGCCAGCGGAACAGAGATCATCGAAAAACTGGGGCAAGAACACATGAAAACAGGAAAGCCCATTCTTTACACATCCGCAGATAGTGTCTGGCAAGTTGCTGCCCATGAAGAAACATTTGGCTTAGAACGCCTTTATTCCATTTGCAAATCGGCGAGAAAAATCTGCGATGAATTGAATGTCAGCCGGGTTATTGCCAGACCGTTTGTGGGTGATCCCGAAAAAGGCATTCCTTTCAAAAGAACTTATAATCGAAAAGATTATGCACAACTTCCATTTGGAAAAACGATCTTGGATGATTTAGTCGAGAAAAAAATTCCTGTTCTTGGAGTTGGAAAAATTTCAAATATTTTTGCCGGAATCGGCGTGCCACACAACATTGACACCAAGGGAAACCAAGATGGCCTTCGCGTCACCATGGAACAGGTCCAGCAATTCAAAGAAGGGTTGATTTACGTCAATCTTATTGATTTTGACATGCTTTACGGTCATCGTCGGGATGTTTCAGGATTTGCAGCCGCACTGGAAGAGTCCGACCTGGCCATTGGAAAAATCATGGAAATGATGAACCAAGATGATCTGCTGATTTTAACCGCAGATCACGGCAATGATCCTACTTACCCTGGAACGGATCACACTCGTGAATTTGTTCCTGTTCTCTGTTATACCAAGTCAGGAAAGAAGAACCTCTCTATTGGAATCCGTGAATCTTTTGCCGACATGGGTGCAACCATTCATGAGGGACTGACCGGTATTCCTCATCCATCTGGAAAGAGTTTTTTAAATCAATTATGAGCATTCAAATTTCGGTTCCACAAATCATTCAGAAAAAACGGGATGAAATCCACCTCAGTAATGAAGAAATCAATTTTTTTGTGAAAG
>CAZZLF010000333.1:0-2565 GCA_964654965.1 uncultured Bdellovibrio sp. | reverse complement strand
TTTTAAGATTACTAACATAAACTCTCCTTGATTGCGGTTATTTAGGATTGCCCGAATTTGCGTCGAAAGTCAAACCAGAGGTCAAAAAAACCGAGCGCAAAGGCAAAAGGGGAAGCCATAAAAATGATCACCCCATAAACTATAGGTCGAATCAACCCGTAGATCTTTTTTCGATTAAAAAAATAAGCAACAATACTAAGGCCTTGGAAGCCATAAAAAACGAGGAGGACCTTGAGTCCATTCATTCCTATATAATAAAGGGCATGTTCGGAATAGATATACAGAAAGCCGCATAAAATGGTCGGCCATACAAGCCACTCAGGATTTCGATAAGAACCCCAAAATGCATTAGAAAGAAATCCGGGTATGGTTCTAAAGGCTAAAAGAAGATTGAACCAATAACAAAGAATGATCCCGATTAATACTCCGGAGGGTAGCTCTGTCATTAGGCTTCGAATTAGCTCTGAGCGTCCTTGTTCTTCAACCCATTTTTTAATGGGATGCTCAGGAATGGTGAGTAAGTGGTCAACTCCCTTTGAAATTTCGTTACGAGTAAACTCGACTAAGCCAAGCTGCGATTTTTGAGCAAAAACCTGCAATGTAATGAGAAGCGTCGCAACACAAATGATAAAGGAATAAAAAAATGCTGATGGAACTCTTTTGGTTCGTCTGATGAAAAGAGGAAATGTGATTCCGATGCTGAGCCAAAACCAAACCGGAATGAGGGAAACCGAAATGTCCTTTTCCAAAAAATACACAATTGCGGCATTAGTAAAAAGTGAGAGAAACGCAACCCAGCTTTTATCTTTAAGTGTGGCAATAAAAAAAGGCAGTGGAGAAACAAAAGCAAATAAGGAGCTTTGGAAGAAAAGCGAGGGAAGAAAAAAAATAAAAGCCCAAAGAAATTTTCTCTGGGCTTTTGAATCGAATTTATTTGAGTTTGTAATCACGGATTAATTGAAGTTAGGGCCAATCGAAGTAAATCCAAGCAATCCAAGGTTACGAGCGCGTTTGATTTCAAGCGCCAATTTGCGTTGAACCATTGCGCAGTTACCCGTAATTCTGCGTGATACGATTTTTCCGTGTTCTGTCATGAATGTAGACAGGAATTTTGGATTTTTGTAAGTGATGTTAGCGATATCTTCTTCACCACTCATGAAGCGGCAAGCTTTTTTTCTGCTGCCGGAAGAGAACTTGCGTCCGCGACCTTTACCTTCATCCATGGCATCATCCATGGAGTCATAGTTTTCTTCTTCGTTATAACGTTTTTTTGATGGTTTATCTTTCATTTCTTTAGACATGATTTATGTATCCTTATCAAAATAGATTTAGTTTGCTGCAGCAGCAGATTCAGCGCGTTCTTCACGCTTCAATGGGGTTCCAGTTCCGAGTTCTTTCATGAAAACTTCTTTGTTGAATTCTTTTGCAAGATTAACAGTCATGAAGCGGAGAGTAGATTCGTTCAAACGAAGGTTACGCTCCAACTCAGCAACAACGCCGCTATTGCCGGTATAAACAATGTGAGTGTAGTGTCCGCGAGCTTCTTTTTGAATTGGGAATGCAAACTTTCTTTTGCCCCAGTCTTCCTGATAAATTACTTCGCCGTTGAAATCTTTAATGATGTTGAAAAGGCGGTCTTTCAGGGTTTTAAGAGCGTCGTCAGATTGATCAACGCGAGTAATGAGCGTGGTTTCGTATCCAGGCATTAATTTAGCCATTTTTTTCTCCTTATGGGTTCAGCCCATCACGTTATTGTGAAGAGCAAAGAGTGATTAAGTAGGGTAATGGATTATCACGCTTTTTTGGATTTTTCAATGTACTGAATTGCCAAGATTGCTCCTTCGTACATTAAATAAAGGGGAGCCATGAGAAGTAGCATTGAAATGGCGTCGGGAGGGGCAATAAAGGCCGATACAATGGTAATTCCGATGACCGCGTTTTTTCTCTGGGATCGAAGACCTTCGCTATGAACAACCCCCAGCATGCCCAAGAGCACTAAAAGTACTGGAAGCTCAAATGCCACGCCAAACATGAGCATGAGCTTGAGACAAGTTCCGTAGTAATTATCGATAGTTAGAAGAGGGACATCTGAAGGAAGCCCATACTGAAGAAAATATTTAAAGCCCACAGGGAATAGCACGCCGTAGGCAAAACCGGCACCACCCATAAAGAACAGGGATGCTGAAACGACAAAAGGCATAACCATTCTTCGCTCTCGAGAGTGCAGACCAGGAGCAATAAATGACCAAAATTGATAAAAATAATAGGGCGAGAAAAAAAAGAGAGATGAATACCCCGCGATTTTCAAATGGGTCATGAAGTTTTCAAAAATATTAGTAAAGTAAAGTTTACGTTGTTCTTCGGGCAGATTGTCAAAAAGAGGTTTTTGCAAGAATTCAAAAACATATTTGTTCGTAAAGAGATAACACAGTAGAAACCCGACAAGAAAAACAACAAGACATCGAATCAGCGTTGATTTCAGTTCTTCAAAGTGTTGCCAGAAGCCCATCATTGAAGAGGATTGTTTATGAGATTGATCCTGTATTTGATCCACTGTATTTTACT
>CAZZLF010000332.1:0-2580 GCA_964654965.1 uncultured Bdellovibrio sp. | reverse complement strand
AAATAATGAGTCTCCTCATGGTGGCGTGTTTGTTGTCGAATACAGCATTCTCAGCGCCGAATCACACCCAAGAAATCGCAAAAACATTCAACGAATTCCGTTACAAAATGACTGTGTTGGTCGATCCAACTTCTCCAAATTTTAGAAAAAATGCGATGGATGAATTCAAAAGCCGCATGATTGAACTACAAAAAAATGGAGTCAATGCTGCTGAAATCATGGAATATATGCGTGGCAACATCCTCGATCAAAATACGCGTCAGGATTTTGATCGCTTGATCAACACCATGAATGAGCAAGAGATGACTCCTGAAGATGCTGGTAACGTTGCTATGCAATTCATGGCTGGCAAGTATCAGCAAGGAGCAAGCTATAGTGGTGGTGGTTCCAGCATGAGCATTGCGGGTATTGTGATTGGTGTTGTGATGGTAGGAGTAGTCACTTACATCGCTTACCAACATATCTATGGTCGCTGGAAACGTAGTACGATCACTCAAACCAGCACGGTAACCGATACAGTCACGGATTCTTGTACCGATACCAATACAGACACGAATACAGATACCAACACCGATACCAATACTGATACGAATACTGATACGAATACCAACAGCAATACTGATGATGGTTGCAACAATGAAAATGGCGTCGGTTTTGACAATGGCCACTGTTACGGTCACGACAAGTAATTCTTTGAAACGCTGAATTTTAATGAATTCAAATAAAAGCCGGTCACCCGTTCGGGAGGCCGGCTTTTTTTCTATTTCTCCCTGATACAAGTGGTCATTTATGGGTTATATTCAGTAGAGTCATGAAGCTGAAAAAAATCCTCGCAGAACACCATCGCTGTAAACCCTCCGGGTATTTGTCTGACAATTTGGGCGATGGTTATCTCGTTCAATTCAATCCAATTTTTCGAAACATTCGCCAGGCATCGATCGATGCAGGCGTAAAATTCGTTTCCAATCGTTTTGAAGGTTATGATGTTCTACCCTTGGTGCAATTACCGAAAATTCTCGAGACGAAGTCGGTGCCTTACGCGCCGAATGTGCAGGTACTGGATGAGATTGAAAAACAATTGCCCGACTATTTTCAACTCGGACAATTGCCTCCCTTGAAGGCTAATTACGTGATGCATGAATCAGCTCATGTTCTGGCAAGAATGATACGCGTTCGCCATTTAAGTGAATTGAAAATCGATTCCACCATCGGACACGCCAAAATTCTGAATGCAGAACGTCGACTGGCATTGGCCATCATGATGGAAGAAGCCTTTGCAAATTCGACCGAGAGTTTGCTCAGCTTGGCTTCGACCAGTCCAGTTCATGATCAATTTGTTTTAAAAAACGCATATGTTCATGAAACACCGGAAATGCGGAAATATCTTCGAAACTCAGTTTCAAAGTTCGGGTTTGAAGTGGTCTTCAGACTCGTCTTGATGTCGTTTGTTCATGCGAATTTTTTGAAAACGAAAATAAACCCAAAAGATTTTGACCGCGTTCTTCGTTTTGTGTTTCGTTGTGACCAGAAAAAAATTGCTTCCATGGATCCCAAGTCTCATCGCGAATTGAAAGAAGTGTTTATGGGTGGAATGGATTTGGATCCGTTGTTTACCGGTCTGACCAATTCCTTCTGTTTACGGTTTATGGGAATTAAAACTCAACTTCCTCATTTATTTGAATTTGATTTCATGGCGTGGCTGGAGACGGATTCCGCATATGGCAAGTTTTTGGATGAACTCACAGGAGTACTTGAATCATGACCCATTCACCACCAAAAAGAGTGGGTTTTGGAATATTAATGGGCATCTCCACCGGAGTTTTCTGGGGTCTGCCTTTTTTGGTTCCTCAGATTCTTCATCGATTCAGTTCCTTTGAAATCGCATTTGGAAGGTTTTTCTTTTTTGGCATCATCAGCTTTTTATTTCTGAAACCGGTTGTTTTCATCATTCAGCGTCTATCGTGGATGGATCGTTTGAAGATGATCGGGTTGAGCATCGTAGGATTCTGGGGGTACTCGATGATCTTATTCTATGGTGTACAGCACACGGATGGAATCGTTTCCTCTTTGATCATCGGATTGCTGCCGATCACGATTCCCTTGTTTACCAAGGGACGGCGCCATAGCGGATTTTCATTTTATTTTGGCTTGATTCTTTTGCTTTCAGCTTTGGTCAATTTATTTCTGTATCCGGTATTGAGTGGGGAATTGGTAGTGAAGGCTCCTTCGATGGCTGGTGTTACTGCATTGATCGCGGGTCTTGCTTCCTGGACAATTTACCCGATTGCCAACACACGTTTTCTTCAGCATCACACTTGGATTCCCCGTAAGGACTGGTCCAGCGTGATGGGAGTAGTATCAATCTTTTGTTTTTTACCAATTTTTGCTTTTCAATCTGATGCTGTGGAGTTGATCCATCGGGAAGGTTTTTCCCTGTTTTTAATTTGTTCCCTGGCACTCGGCTTTGGATCTTCCTGGTTTGCAAACTGGTTATGGAATATTTGTTCCTATCATTGTCCATCTGAAATCTCAGGGCCGCTTCTGGTTTTTGAGGCCTTGTTTGGGCTGATTTACAGTTTT
>CAZZLF010000331.1:0-2613 GCA_964654965.1 uncultured Bdellovibrio sp. | reverse complement strand
TGCCCGTGCGTCGATCGCCTTGATGCACTCCGTGATCGCGCGCCGTCGTGCCGTATCGGTCTCCGCCGCCCAGGGCGCTTAGCGCAAAGCTGCCATTCTCATAAAAGAAGTATTTCTTATTATTTGCTGTTGCTGATGTAAGGCCGGTTTCAAAGTTAATATACCCGTTTTCTATTAGGTATTTGATGTGCTTTTTTTCAGTGGCAGTTAAATACTTATCATCATTTACTAAAATGTGCTCTACCTGTATCATATCGTTTGTTTTTGTGATTAGTTGTCAAATAATGTCTAATTAATTAGACAAAAACAGCTTTATTTCACGCTGGTTTGTTCAATTAGTATTTTATGTAATACCCTTGTGTTTGTTCCAGTGGCTTACAAGGGTATCCATACTTAGGATGCAGAACAAAAGGCGCGTTATTTTTAGTTAAAAACGCTATTTTTTCGCTAATCTTTTTTTCTTGAGAAATAACCGATTTCGCTGTTTGCATTTCCTTTTTACCTAATATAGTTTCAGCGCAATCGGCCCCTATTATATACATATTGCCTTCGTCATGCATAACAGTAACTATGTTAGCAATTAGGCGACCGCAATTCTGACAGGTGCAGCCGCAACCCTCAGATAATGGCACATAAGTAGCTTTTATGTAAGTGTATTTTCCTTTTGGTAGTTGAATTGTCATATCGTTTGTTTTTGTGATTAGTTGTTAGATGTTTTAATATTAATCGTGCTTTGTTGATAAGAAGTCAACCCAGTTTTTACACTCCTTTATGGTTTTAAAAAAATTTACATTACTAACTAAACTGTCATTACAATATTCATATGGTAATGTCGGCGACGTTGTATCTACTTTATACATTGTACCTTCTTTCGTTATTAAAGCGTTGCAGTTGTCTATTTTATATTCAATTGCTGTATTTCTCATTTTCTTTTTGTTTTGTGATTACAAAAGTACATTGCAATTTGTCTTTTGACAAATTGAATTATTTAATAGCAACATAGAATGCGTAAATGTAGTTAAAAATAACATTTGTTATTGCCTACAATTTTATTTTACATTTGCAAATTATGATAACAGTTAAACAATATGCCGATAAGGTAGGCATCACTAAGCAAAGGGTATTGCAATTAATAAAGGAAGGGCATAAGCTGTATGGGGTTAATGGATACCAGCAAGTTGGAAGGGGGTATATATTATTCCCTAATGAAAAATACAATGATATTGTTACACGGGAGCCATTAAAAAAGCCACGTAAACGCAAATAGACATATTCAATAGCCTATTTAAAAATTCTATTTGGCGAAAGTAAAATTGTAGTGTATGTTTGCAAAGTCAAAACGAACAATAACACAAAAAAACTTCTCAAGATGAAAAACACAGTAACAGTAAACGAAAACTTAACGAACTTGGTACACAATATTGCGGGCGAACTGGCATCTTTGTATATCGCTTATCTCGCAAAAGAATCCATGGGGTACGGTCTATCCTATGCCTATTTCAAAGAAAATTGGCATCGCGAATATAATAGTCGTGTTAATGTAATGACAAAAAAAATAGATATGATAGAAGTATTAAACGGCTATAATGAATTTTATAAAAAAAAAATAGCGCAAAGCGGAGATGTAAAGAGAAGTTTTTATTACCAATAAAAACAATATACAAGCCGTTGCACTGGCTATAAATAGGTGTTAGGGTGCAAGCGTCCCGCAATGCGGGGGTCACAAAAAAACTTCTCAAAAAAAATGAAACAGACAACACAAATCGCAGCAGTCGGGAAAATTAGACAAAACATAATGGGTACAATTAGCATATCCATGAAATTAAAAGGGATGAAGGCGGAGGATGAATTTTGTGTATATCCTATTGGCGCAGATGGTGACGCAAAGGTTATAACGATACAATCCGGCAAAAGGTTTGCAAAATTAGACCTTTCAACAGGTAAAGGGACAACCACCCCAAGCCACGCTAACGGCGCTTATGGGCATCATTATACACATGCTCAAATATTTAACAAGTTGCAAGATTTCCAATTATCGCAGGAAGATGTAAACCGCATAAAGATGGAAATTTTCGGTACTACTAACCAAAACGCCGGGAATAATGGATGGATATTTTCGGACAATTCAGGCGCTGTAAATGTTCTTTAGTGTCGATTGAGCGACGTTAAAAAGGTGTTAGGCTCAAAGCGTGGGGAGCAATCCCCGGTCACATTTAAAACTTCTCAAAATGAAAAACACAGTAACAGTAAGCAATGAAAAATTTCAGGACATCTACACAGATAAGAAATTCAGAAATGAAGTGGCGTATGCTCACCAATTTTGCGATAAGCTAGGCAATGTATTAGGGTTGCAAACTACCAGTTATCCTACTACTTACATAGTGACTGAAGAGCAAAAAAATACCGCTCTTTCTTTAATACAAACTGATATTACAATGTCGCTTGCTAACATTGAGAAACACCCTGAAACACTTGTTTTTGTAGGTATGGGGACGCAGTATAATGCAAGATATAACGATGATGTTTGTAACCACCGCATACGCACAGAATTTATGGCCCTCGCGCTTCCTCTCGCACTTCCGCCAGAAGGTACGCACGGTCTTCCCGCCGATC
>CAZZLF010000330.1:0-2614 GCA_964654965.1 uncultured Bdellovibrio sp. | reverse complement strand
TCCCTTTCCGCCATTTCAATCAGTTCCCAAAGTTGGTCCTGATGAACAGCTGATAGGTTGTACCAAGAGTAAAAATTTTGTTGAATGAGTTGGCTGGTTGAGGTTTGAAGGTGAACAAAACTCCCCATTTCTTTATTGATGGCTGAAGTAAGATTTTTTAAATCAGTCATCGAAAATTTCTCTTTATTCCAGGACTTGAGTAAAAGAGCTTTTCCGATTTGCACCATTGCTATTTGTTTAAAAAGTTGTTTTAACGCATCCAGTGCTTGAGGGCTGCGGTCGGGAGAGGTGAATTCCTTAAGTAATTCTTGAGGATTGGCTGGTTCAGGTTGTTTTGAAAGTTCTGCCAGAAACTTACCAAGACTTTCACGGCGAGAAGGATTCAAGGAGCAAAGTCGATCTGCATTTTGTAATTGCTCCTGAACCAAATGATCAATGAATTGATTTAATTGCTTGTCGAGAAAATAGGTGAGAGCGGGGGGGGGTGAGTTTAATGGCTCGCGTTCAACCTGTTCAGAAAGATTAAGCTTGGATTCAAGCCTGTCCCTCTGAAGCAAATTTGTTAAGTTGAATGACGGATGTTTTTCCATTGTCGATGACTAATCCCCCGTGTCGTCGGCATCTTTTAAACAGAGGGAAACTTATACCAGCCCCTCCATCATCAAGCCAGTTTTAATTTTAATCAATAATAACATGATGTTAAGATTTTTTTAAAATTTCAGTTTTAGATTTTCGGAGCCGAAAAGGGGTTATGTCCAGGACTCTTTCGAGGGTGCGAGCACTCGTATCAGAAATCGACGCAATTCAAACCGGTGGGAGAAATCATCCTCCATCTTTTCAACGGAGCCGTCAAAGGCATGTCTCGTTAGTAAGTGACAACGTTATACCCCTCAATTCCAACATGGTTTTTCGTTCCGAGTTGGGCTTATCTGAAGAAAAGATCCTGATTCAGCTTTCAGGAAAAATCTCCTTAAAATTAAAATTGAATGAAACTGATCAGTTCGTTGAAGTCCGTCAAATGGGTGAATCCATCGAGATTAAATTAAGTGATGGAAAAGCCATTCACTTACCTCTAAAAAACGTGTCATAATTATTTTGTGCTAAGAATCACATCAGGAACTTTTCGAGGTCGTTATATTCAGTCATTGCCAGGATTGGAGACCCGGCCAACGGTCGAACGTCTTCGACAAGCGTGGATGAATTCTCTTCAAATGGGACTTCCTGAATCTAGAGTGCTTGACCTCTTTTCCGGATCTGGGGCTTTGGGATTAGAGGCTATTTCTCGTGGTGCTGCTTTCGTCACTTTTGTTGAATCCAATCCCAAAGCTGCGGCTTTGATCCAAAAAAATATTGATTCACTAGGGGTTCAAGATCAGGCAAAAGTCATCAATAGAAAAGTCGAAAACATCTTGTCTGATTTGATCAATGAGCCACCATACGATTATATCTTTGTGGATGCTCCTTATCATCAAGGTTTCGAGGAAATGATCCTGAGCCAGTGGCCTCTACAGGAGTTGCTCACAGAGCACGGTAAACTTTGTATCGAAAGTGCAAAGCCAAAAGGATCAAAATCGGCCGGAGGATATTCTCCTCCCCCCAATTTAAAAATTGTCCGGGATGAGAGATATGGTGACAGTCAGCTCACCTTTTACAGTCCAGAATGGAGAGACCAAGCATGAAAGCTATTTACCCAGGTTCATTTGATCCTTTTACCAATGGTCATCTTGATATTCTTGATCGTTCTCTCAGTCTTTTTCATGAAGTTACCGTTCTCGTAGCTGGAAGCAGCCGCAAAGTGAAGCTTCTTAATGTGGATGAAAGGGTAGAGCTCATTAAAGAAGTGGTGAAAGATCGTCCAAATGTCAAAGTCGATAGTACTTCTGGATTGATCATGGAATATGCACATCAACATAAGATCAAAGCTGTGATTCGTGGTTTGCGCACACCAAGCGACTTTGAATACGAATATATGATGGCCACCATGAATAAGAACATTCATCCAGAATGTGAAACGGTCTTTATGATGACATCTCAAGGACTTTATTTTGTTAGTTCAACCATGATCAAGGAATTACATCAGTATGGAGGAGATATTTCCCCATATGTACCTGCTCCAGTGTTTAAAAAATTAAAGGAGAAACTGAAATGACATTCTCCAGGCGGGTTTCTGGACTTCAGGAAAGTGCCACTCTCAAAATCAATGCGATCGCGAATCAACTTAAGCAGGAAGGGAAAACGATAATTAATCTTACTGCGGGTGAGCCTGATTTCCCTGTTTTTGATGAGGCCAAAAAAGCTGTCATTGAAGCATTGGAAAAAAATCTTTCTAAATATACACCGACACCAGGAATTCCTGAACTTCGCGAATTAATCGCTAAAAAAACAAATTTGCAACAACCTTCATTGTCTTCTCTTCCATGGAAAACTTCCAATGTCATGGTCACAAACGGTGGCAAGCAGGCTTTGTTTGATTCGATACTGACATTGATTGAAAAAGGTGATGAGGTTTTGATTCCATCTCCATATTGGTTAAGTTATCCGGAAATGGTTAAGGTTGCCGAAGGTGTATCTCGATTTATTCCTTCCACATTTGAGAATCATTTCAAAATAAATG
>CAZZLF010000329.1:0-2625 GCA_964654965.1 uncultured Bdellovibrio sp. | reverse complement strand
TATTTGCAGGACTTTTCCTTGCGTTCTTGAACTATTCTAAATCCCCGATTGGAAAATCAAAACTTGATCCACTCTATTTGAAAATTCCTAAACTGGGTGAAATCCTTAAATTGCTTGATCTCAATCAATTTTGCCTAGTATTAAATCTTCAGCTCAAAAGCGGTCTGAGCATGATGGACTCTCTTGAAAATATCAAAGATTCACTAAATAATTTTGCATTCAAAAAAGCCATGACCGAATGTCAAAAAGAGATTTTACAGGGCGGCACCCTGACCAAGGGTCTCGAGAAATCCGGCTTATTTCCTTTATCTTTCCGTGCGATGGTATCGATCAGCGAAGAAACAGGAAGACTTCAACCTGCACTGGAAAAACTTTCGAATCAGTATCAAACTGAAATCAAATATAAGACCGAAAAGCTTTCAAAGCTGGTGGAGCCAACGATGTTATTGTTAACATCTGGCTTAATCATTCTTTTGATGCTAGCGATTCTCTTGCCGATTAATGAAATGAAAAAGGCGAATACCCGGAATTTGCCTGATTTAAAAATCATTCAGAACATCAAGGACTCTAGCCTTGAACCAGCGATTCGCAAATAATATCAATTATTGATTACACGAAAGGCACAACTAAAATGATTTCTTTCATCGGCTTCATCATCGTCCTGATTCCTCTCGTTGTCATTCATGAATTTGGGCACTTTCTTTTTGCAAAACTGTTTAATGTCAGAGCTGATGCATTTTCCATCGGGTTTGGTCCGGTAATATTTGCTAAAAAATTAGGGGAAACCGATTTTAGAATATCTATGATTCCATTGGGTGGATATGTGAAACTCTTGGGAGAAAATCCATTAACTGAATTATCTCCAGATGAAAAACCAAGAGCACTCCACCACCAGTCTCCTTGGAAGCGTTTTTTTATCTTTTTAGGCGGCCCTCTTTGTAATTTCATCTGGGCAATCATCATCTTTACTGGATTATTGGCTTTAGGCGAACCACATGCCTCATCTAAAATAGGTAGGGTCTTACCCGATTCTAGTGCGGCAAAGATGGGGCTTTTATCGGGAGACAAGATTATCTCTGTCAATCATGAAACCATTTCCAAATACGATGAGTTGAACCAAAAACTTGCCGAACGTGGAAATCAGGATGTTCTGCTGGAAGTCGAAAGAGACGGCAACATCAAAGAATTCACCGTGAAGACGGACACTGAAGATGGTTTCAGTATTTATGGTGAACCCAAGCAGATCGGGGTGATTAAAGGAATTTATTCCAATCCAAGGAACACCAAGATCGGCGTTTCAGATCCTGAATCACCAGCTGGTAGAGCTGGATTACAAACTGGTGATGAAATTGTTTCCATCAACGGTACTATGATACAAAATTATGAACAGCTTGAATCAGAATATGCAAAGTTGGGTTTTAATTTAAATCCTAATACCCTTGGACCAGTGAGCTTCAAGGTTAAAAATCATTCAGATGAAAAAATAATTACATTAACCTATTCAAAAAATTATTCAGGAAACCTTTCAACAGACTTTGGAGTATACTCTGCTGAACTTTTTGTTGAAAAAACAATCGATCATTCCCCTGCGGCAGTGGCTGGAATTCAAATGGGTGACCGGTTGATTGGAGTCAATAACGTCCCTTCAAACAGCTTTTATCAGTTTCGAATGGATATTCAGAAGTCTGGTGAAAATCAGCAAAAAGTTGAAATCTTAGTTGAAAGACAAGGGAAAAAGTTGAATTTCAATATTAATCCCCAAGTCAGTACTGAACGGGATCCGGTACTAAACAAGATAAAACAGTTCACGATTGGCGTGATACCGATCAAAACATTGGGTGAGCCTGAGTGGATCAGGGAGCAGTTTTCCAGTCCTCTGAAACTGGTCTCTCAAGGAACGTTGAGAATGCTGGAGCTAACAGAAAAAAACTTCATCTCTCTTTTTAAGATTTTTTTTGGAAATGCTTCAGTCAATTCCCTGGGTGGACCGGTTTTAATTGCTAAAATTGCAGGAGACTCAATTCATCGAGGTATTTTCGACTTCTTAAAGACGATGGGCATTCTCTCCATTGGTTTAGGCGTATTGAACATCCTTCCCATACCGGTTTTGGACGGTGGTCACATCGCCCTTCTGGGATTGGAAGTGGTACGTGGTAAATCTCTGTCCTTGAAACAATTAAAAGTTGCTCAAATGATCGGTTTGTTTCTGATTCTCTGTCTCATTTTTATCGTGATCCGAAACGATGTTTTAAGACTATCTGTATTAAAGCATTAAAGGCTTTCAGACTCTTTCTTTTCGGGTGATACAGTCTGAGGTGCAGCAGTCTGAGGTACTGGATCCTGGATAAACTTGATTTTTCCATTATCGATCGTTGGAGTGATAAAAATTACCAACTCATTATTCTTATCTTTCTTGGAAGTTGATTTAAACAAACCACCTATCAACGGAATAGAGGATAAGATCGGAACTTCGTTAGATGAATCTGATTTAGACTGTTTCACGAGCCCTGCAATCACTGCAGTTTGACCGCTTTTAACAATTACCGCAGTACTTGCAGCATTATTTAAAACACCAGGAATACCATCAACTGCTCCGGCAGCATCAGGCTGTGAATCGTTGATATC
>CAZZLF010000328.1:0-2626 GCA_964654965.1 uncultured Bdellovibrio sp. | reverse complement strand
TCAGTGTCGTGAGCGTTGGAGTTTTTCTCGCTTATTCGATCGTGAGTTACAAGACACCCTGGTGTCTCGTTTGCTTTCAGTGGGGATTTCTCATCGTTTTTGGTTTTTGGATCTCAAAGCTTTGGGACCAGATGCGTCCTTTGGCGTTGACCTTGTTGGGGATTATTGGTTTTCACGGCGCGGTTTCCGCCTACCAGATTTCTTACGTGAATGTAGATGCTGAAAATGAGTTTTATATTTATGGTCAAACCTATCGTTCCCTAATGCAGCCTATAGATAAAATTTTAGAAAGAGTGAAGAGTAATACCACGTTGAAAGATCAACTTCGAATTCAAGTCATCAGTGGATTTACCTGGCCGCTTCCTTACTTGCTCGGTGAAATCAGACAAGTAGGCTATTATGGGGAAGGGAATGCTCCCGATGTGTTAGATGCCGATTATCTCTTTGTCGATGAATCCTTAGAGCAAAAATTCACAAAACGCATTCAGGGAAAATATTCGAGAATAGTGGTGCCTGCTCGACAATGGGCCTCTCGCATGGTGATTTACACTCGAGAGTCACAAACAAATTAATTTAGGCTATTCCCCGATCTGAAGACCATCGGTAGCAAGTTTTACAATGTCAATCAGCATCGACCAGTCGTCGGGTTTTTTGTCTTCATCAATAGTCATACCCGGAAGTTTGAAATCCTGTTTCCAGATCAGATCAGGACGCAAACCCGAGATCCATTCGCCACCGATGATTCGATCTTGGACATCGAGTTCGAGTACGTATTGATATTCGATGGTTTTTGTTTTTTGTTTTAGTAAAACCGGTTCATACGAAGGGGCGACGTGTTCGGAAGTTTCTTCGATAGGAATGTCGCTATTATAAAGTTCGTTCACGTAAGTCAGCACCGAAGTGATGTAAATTTCTTTTCGGGTTCCTTCAGTTGCTTTTTTGCTCAGATCCCTGGTCTTGATATTGTCGATTTTGGATTCAAAACGAATGAAAGGTTGATTCCAGACTTGTACGGAAGGATCGCGATCAGCGGCAAATCCACGGTGTTTGATTCCTAATTCGTTTGCCATCATGATGTGAAAGGCTGCTGGATGAACATCCGTACAAGCGCCGTTGATGTTTAAGAGTAGTCTGCTGATGGTACGGCAGGACCTACCGATGTATTTTGAAGCGCTGCGATCTTTTTTTGCATGATAGAAGGCGAGAAGCCCCTTGATGTCAGAAGAACCAAATGGAACAGCAATCGTGTTTTTAGGGCTGATATAAACAATGGGATGAGGTTCTGGATAATTCAAGGAAGAATGAGTCCAGCCATTACAAAGTCCACGCCAGTCTTTTTCGTCTTCCTTGTAATCTTTTCTGATCTTGGTTGCGATCGGGTAACTGAATTTTCCTCGAACGATATCGAACTTTTCAGCCGGAGAAAGAAGGTTGATCTGTTCTTGGCTCAGGTGGTTGATGAGTTGGTATGCACTGGGTGAGGTTTCTTTTTTATAATTGGAACCGGGAATCTGCCAGCGTTCAGCGATAGAACCTCGGACTAAAGGCCAGTAAGAATCAGCCCAGCCACGTTTTCCGGAATAGTCCACTTCGCCCTGGAGTGGGAGATTAAAGAATTCATGAACGTAGTCTTGATCAAATTGATTTGGATCATTGGCATCATCCCAGGTCCGGTCTGCATATGCAGATGACTGGAGCAAAATACCGAGGAGCAAAATCGTTTTCATGTGCATTTATTAAATGAAATATATTTAATTGTCAAGGATTCGTTTTCTGGACTCTGGCCCCCGGATAGGTTAAATAAAGAAGGTAGATCAAAGGCTAGGAAATGGACTCAAACGCATTTGAAACGCATTTTAAAGGGGTTTACGGACCTCGC
Source organism: uncultured Bdellovibrio sp. (assembly GCA_964654965.1). GTDB lineage: Bacteria > Bdellovibrionota > UBA1018 > UBA1018 > CAIMNF01 > CAIMNF01. Next base: position 747 of record CAZZLF010000328.1, on the reverse strand, counting down.
TGGGCTCGGCTCAGAGATGCCTTGCTATCGGAAGAAAGCAAGGTCTGGCGCCCCTGTTTTGGAGGGTTTGCCCGCTATTTTATGGATCCAGCCTCCATATTTGCTGCTGAAGCTTTACAGGTCAGGCCTGGGGATCAGGTTCTGGATTTATGTGCGGCTCCCGGTGGAAAAACGCTGATTTTAGCCGAGATGCTTCAAGGACAAGGATTGCTCGTTGCCAATGAGTTTTCTCGTGACCGGCGTTTTCGACTCATGAAAGTGGTGGAAGAGCATGTTCCTGAACCTCTTCGGTCCTTGATTCAGGTGACCGGATTTGATGGCAATCAATTCGGATTGAAAAAACCAAATACCTACGACCGGGTTTTGCTTGATGCGCCTTGTTCCAGTGAGCGCCATCTTCTACAGATGGATTCTGAAATGAAGGATTGGAAAGAGTCTCGAACCAAACAACTCGCCATGAGACAGTATTCCTTGATTTGTTCTGCATTGCTGACGCTCAAGCCGGGAGGGACACTCGTTTATTCCACTTGTTCCATCTCGCCTTTGGAAAACGATGAAGTGATTAGAAGGTTGCTGAAGAAAAAAGGAGATGAAGTCGAACTTGATCTTCCTGAAGATTCTGACATTGGAGAAAAAATGAACTTTGAAAAAACAGAATTAGGTTTACAAGTTTTTCCAGATATTGCTGAAGGTGCAGGTCCGATCTATTTTTCGAGACTTAAGAAATTGAATAAAAAATCCGCTTTG
>CAZZLF010000327.1:0-2634 GCA_964654965.1 uncultured Bdellovibrio sp. | reverse complement strand
GTTTTTCCGTAATGATCTCCACTCCACCACCACTCTTTTTCAAGAAGAAGATTCTTTTGAAAATTGCGGAATAGCCCATGAGAAGGCATTTGTCCCCCTGTAAAAAAATACTTGCCCATCCAATTGTCTTCGCCCTCGGTTTCAAAAAGATAAGATGAATTGTGATGTGCAAACACATGGAAAAACAATTTACCTTCGGGTTTTAGCCAAGAAGAAAGTTGTTCGAACAATTTTTCATAATTACGAAGGTGCTCAAACATCTCCACACTTACGATACGGTCAAACTTTCCGAACTCCCGATCCAATTCGCTGACATCCACTATATTTCGAGTAATGACAGTGACATGATTCATCCCGTACTTTTTCAACTCACCCTCAATAAACAATCGTTGAGGGCTAGAGTTTGAAAGAGCTATAATCCTGGAATTGGGGAATTTTTTAGCCATTGCTAAAGTTAAAGATCCCCAACCACACCCCAATTCAAGAATCTGCATTCCATCCTTCAGTTCGGCTCGTTCCATCGTGATGGCAAGGGCATCATCTTCAGCTTGATTCAAATTCAAGCACTGCGGACCCCAAAAAGCGGAACTGTATTTCCTGTTTTTTCCCAATACAAGATTAAAGAACTCTGGTGGCAACTCATAATGCTGTTCATTGGCTTCTTGAGTATGAACAGCAAGCGGTGACTGCTTCAACATGGTCACATGACGAGAATCATCTCCGTAAAGAGTTTTCAATCTATCTCGACAAAGTTTGCGGATCCCGAAGCGAATCGCTTGATCGGGAATCATTCCTCTTTCCATGGCCTCAATCATCAATCCAACCATTTTAATGCTCCTCCTTATTCCATCTGTGCTCACGAAATTCTGGTTTAGAAAACTTCATCTGTAAAACACTGATTGTTCTCTCCATGAAACCACCTTCGCAATAACTAAAATAGAATTGGAACATGCGGTAAAGCTCCTCGGAGTATCCTCTTTTCATCAATTCAATATGATTACTTTTAAAACGCTCTGACCAAGATTTAAGGGTCAGCGCATAGTGAGATCCAAAATCTTCAAGATGGGTCAATTGCAGATCGGTTTTCTCCTTAACCAATTGAGACATCACTCCAAGACAAGGTATGCCTGAACCGGGAAAAATGTAGCGTTGAATGAAGTCCACGTTGTTTTTAGCATGTTCATAGAACTCATCACGAATAGTGATCGCTTGAATCACCATCTCTCCATCTTTTTTGAGCAAAGATGAACATTTTTCAAAATAAGTCCCCAAAAATTCTAGTCCTACTGCCTCAATCATCTCAATTGAAACGAGTTTGTCATATACACCTTCCAATAACCGATAATCTTTTTTTATTACGGTCACCCGATCCTGCAAACCTGCTTCCTGAACTCTTTTGGTAGCCAGTTCAAATTGCTTCTCAGAGATGGTGGTCGTCGTCACCCTGCAGCCGTAGTGTTTGGCAGCATGAATCGCAAGACCTCCCCATCCAGTTCCGATTTCAATGACATGATCGGTTGACTTCAACTGCAATTTTCTGCAGATTCGATCCAACTTCTCAAACTGAGCTTCTTCCAGGGAGGATTCAGGTTTTAAAAAAAAGCCAGAACTATACATCCAGCTCGAATCGAGAAATAATTCAAAAAAATCATTCCCTAGATCATAATGAGCCTGGATATTTTTTCGTGCCCCAGGTATTGAATTTTGATGTAACCGATGAAATATCTTTTGAAAAAGATTTCCAAGACGGGCAAGACCTTGATCAACCTTCATGACAACATCTCTGTTCCGGGCAAAAATTCGAATCAAATCTGTCAATGAGGCGCAAGACCACTCACCTACGGAATAACTTTCACCGGTTGCGATCGATCCCCCCAGTGCCATTTTAGAATAAACAATTGGATCATGTATCAGCATTTTAGAGTAGAAGGTTTTGTTTTGGAGTTCACCAAAAGTATAAAGATTCCCTCCCTTGAAGGTCTCTTCAATTTCGATACACCCCTCTTGAATCAACTCAAATCGGGAAAAAATCTGGCTTCGACAAAAATAATCCACTAGTCGAAAAGAGGGTTTAAGCAATGGTTTGAAAATAAATGCAATCGCCTTCATGATTGTTCTCCGGAATCAGGATGAGGATAAAAAGGGACTTTTTTGAGTTTGAGTAAAAAAGCCTGCCAATAAATAGCAATAAACGATTTAAAGGTAAGTAACGGGAAGCTGAGCAAACTCGCGGTTAAATTCAAGGTTGTCCATGGTTTGGATTGAAGTACCAGGGTTGCATCAAAAATTTTTCTTGATTTAGCTTGGTCCCAGTCTTCCATGTGCACACTGACGAACTGGCGGGACTCATTAGTCCCAGACTCGAATCGAGGTGTCGTAAAATTCCAAACATAATGTAAATTTTAGGATGTCTTTTTGTTATATAACTGCAGTAAAAGAGTAGTTAAAGTTGCAATTTAATTTGCTGTTCCCCCTCATAACGTGTATAGTAGTTTGCTTGTTTTAAAAACTTACGTGTAGATGTAATTTTTTATTATTGGGAATAGGATTTTTAACAGAACAACTTCATATTTACACTTTCTGAGACAGATTTCAGATCTTACTTTTTTAAAAATTTTAGCGGATTTCAATTTT
>CAZZLF010000326.1:0-2656 GCA_964654965.1 uncultured Bdellovibrio sp. | reverse complement strand
ACTCAACAACCACTCTTGCCCTCTCTCCCTCTACTTGTATTGACTTTCCAAAAGAATATAACTATCCACTTATAACCCTGTTTTTCTTGTTGTCATAAACTTGTTTAAGCCAAAAAGAACTATCAAAATCCGATATATCAATAAAATTTTGATGATCATTTTTAAGTTCAGGCTCAATATCAACAATAACTTTAAAAGACTGACTATTGTTGATAAAGCTCTCCTCACCCAATGATCTTAGTATTCGAAATTCAATTAAATCTAATTGCTCGACAAAACGAATTTCTACCACATCAGTTGGCAACAAAACTTTTTTTACCAATTGAGTTTTTGTTGAATTTAACCAAAATTGAGAAAGCTCCTTTTCAGCTTCTTCGCTAATTTTTACAATAAAATTTTTAAATCGAAGAGCAAAAAACACTTTTTTACCTTCAACAGCAACTTCAAATTGATTGATGGACTCAGGACCGTCATGAACGCCAAATTCCATCATAGTTTGGATTAAAACTTTAAATTCACCACAAAAATTTTGAGAAATTTGGTGGTGTTTTTTAATCCAAAAAACGACCTGATCTCCAATCCTTCCAATTGAATCATAGTCTATGGCCATTCCATGAAAAATAATCGTTTCAGATTTTACTGTATTACCAAGTCCGATTCGATTTTCTAAATTCATGCAGCAAACCCCTGATCACCGAAAATAGTTGCTGATTCGAATTGCATCATTTTTTCAATCGCATCTTTTTGTAATATTCGAGCTAATAGCTTTTGTGACCAATCACTTCCCAACTGAATCAAAAAATCAACACTCAGGCATTCACCTTTTAATATCATCTGATATAAATCAGAGATCATTAACTCCAATTCTGATCTTGATTTGTGCCATTCCTCTCCATCTACTGTTCTTAAATAAACTTTTTGTCTAACGTCATTTACAAAATTGAAATCGCTCCAACCCAGATGAATCATCACAAAAACAACTAACCCAGATAGTAAAAGACCTTGGTCGTGTCTTATTACTGCCTTTTCCCTTGCGTGTAGCATTTTTTTTGAGTTTAAGGGGTGACATAGCTCATTGGCGAATACACAAGCAAAAAAGGGTTCTACTTTGGCCTTCATTCCCCACAAAGGGGACAAAACACTAAAATTTTCTCTCGAAATTTCATAGCTAGCCATTGGAAACTCATCCCTTGAAAGAGTTAATAAATTCCTGCAAATAACTGCTGCTGTCTGAAACTTAATAGATGAGTTAACAAATTCAGGAAAATAAAACGCTTTATAGTTCTTAAACTTTTCCAATTCTTCAGCTGTAAAAAAATCTAATGGTGCTTTTATGGAAACAAATTTTTTATTTTTTTCCATAAGCACATAAACAGGAGAAATCATCAATGCAAAGGGTTCGATAGAGTTTATTGGACACTGAAGTAGCCTAGAAGCTGAATTTAACTGTAGTTTTTTTTCTTCAAAAAGCATTCACTCCCCCTCGACAAACGTATCGGCAACGAGGAGCAAATAGTTAAATTACAGTGTGGCTTTAAATTCTATATAATTACATGTACTTACACAGCGAGAATCCGATAACTCTATCTTCACCATTTACTTTTCTTCAATACAAAGTTGTTCATATTTAAGAACTCGTTCCTCATTTTCTTATTTCAAATTAATAAGAAAACTTTTGTACCAATTCGCCCAAGAATAGAACTGAATGCGGAAACAGAAGAATACTCAATCAAACTTAATTCTTCACTTATGTAGACTTGACCTAATAATTTCCATTCATTAGCATATGTTTTAAACATTTTGTTTCAACGAAAGGATCTTAAGATGGGCAAAGGACGCAAGCAAAACACTCAGAAAATGAAGAATCGCAAAAACCAGGCTAAGAAAAAAGCTCGCATTAAGCGCAAAATAACAACAAAAAAGAAATAAGCCATTTCTTTTCGAAATAAAAAAAGCCTCCTTTTTGGGAGGCTTTTTTTATTTTAAGTATTAAACAAAATTTTGCTAATTCATGACAGTTATAAAATTACTAAAAACATTTTCAGCAATAACCGTTATGAAATGATAAAAAAAAAGCCCTGTTCTTGATATTAAGAACAGGGCAGATATAAGAATAAATGGGGGCATCGAGCTATTTTGACACCGAGCTACCTCGGCACTATCGTCGCCGCTGGCGGGCTTAACTTCTGAGTTCGGAATGGATTCAGGTGGGACCCCGCCGCTAAAAACACCCCCAAGCTTTTGGGAAGGTCATTTAACGAGTGATAGAGTGTATGGTTGTTTAATTTTTGAGAGAAAGATTTTTGTACTTCTGATCTTGGTAGAATTTTTCAAGAACTCAGAGAGCTTTGAATAGGGAAGAGTAAGAGAATAACTTTACTTTTATAAAAAGTAATAAAAATAAGCCTCCCGTCCGATTAGTATTAGTCAGCTAAATACATTACTGTATGTACACTCCTAACCTATCAACCCAGTAGTCTTCTGGGGGACTTCTAGAGAACTTAACGTTCTGGGAGAAGTTGTTTTGAGGCGAGTTTCCCACTTAGATGCTTTCAGCGGTTATCTCTTCCAAACATAGCTACTCAGCTACTGCCACTGGCGTGACAACTGATACACTAGCGGTCTGTCCATCCCGGTCCTCTCGTACTAGGGACAG
>CAZZLF010000325.1:0-2666 GCA_964654965.1 uncultured Bdellovibrio sp. | reverse complement strand
TGGTAGTGTTCCATGGTGTTTGCAGCCAAAGACAGGAAATTTCCGTAGTGATTGAGGAATCGGGCAAACTCGAGCGGACTTTGCTCCAAAGCAGACCTTTCCATCCGCATCACTTCCTTGATTTGCGCCGCATGGATCAATTCATGTCCGATCGTATAGAGCTGAATCAAAGGCGATTGTTTCTCACCTACCCACATGTAGCGATCACTATTGGAAAGCAGACCATGCTGTTCTCTCTTCTTAGCAAAGCACTCTCCAGAATAATCAGTTCTCTTGGCGAAGGTGATTCTCTCTGGGGCGATGGTTTCTGAAAACAGTTCGTTATACTGCACGCCCTGCTCAATCGCATACTGACGAAGGTTATAGGCGGCGTAAGGAAGCACACTCATGAGTTCCGTGATCGCATTGACATCACGATTTTCTTTGCGATCGACATAACTCTGAAGTTGCTTGATCCGAGGGTACTTCTCAAAATGGATCTTGCGCGATTCTTGGATGAATCCATCTTTCTGATCATGCGGAAGAGCCTTCGCATGTTCCATCACCTTCAGCCAGTCCTGACGTGCTTGCTGAATATCGGCCTCAATGAACGAGGATTCTGAAAGTTTTTGTTGATTCAACATTTCCCACTCGCTCGCAGAACGAGGGGCCTGACCTTCGTGGGAAATCACAAAAGTTTCTTGATAAGATTGCATCGATTGCTTTTGTGAACCATCAAACAAAGCTGCAAATTCAATACCATGTACGGAATTTTTCAAGCGGTTGGAAGCTAGATCACAGAATTGATCCAGCAAGGATTCGAGTCTTTGTGCAATCAATGGATTGGTTTCCTGTGCGGGGAACTTCAGGTTAACCATTTCCTTGATGATTTTTTTGAATTTGTTGAGATTTCGGCGTTCTCTTGGTTTGAATTCAGAAAGTTTACGAACGAGATAACTCAAATGTCCGAGATTGAAGATATCGGATCTCTTCATCTCGTAGGTATATCCCTGGTTTACAAGTTCCTGATTGAGAATATTCAATTCGTCGAGAACCATATAGAAATCGTAAGTCAACACTCGATCCAGACTCTGAAGTATCGAAACCAGTTGGGCCTGAAGTTGATTCATTCTGAGAAAATATGAGGCAATTTCCTTGCTCTCGATCCTCTTTTCGATCAATTCGATCATGCTATAGATCGTTTCCATGCAACGAGGATGAATGAAAGATGCAATTTCACGCATCTGGATTTTCAAGGAGAACAAAAATCCGCTGACGCGATAAAGATCAGAGTTGGGTTCACGCAGAATGCGGCGAAGCTCATGAATGATATTGGCGACTTGAACTACTTGAGCAGCAACGAACGCAGGCAATGAAGTTTGAAACTGAGCTGGTTCACGTGGAGCAGCCAACTCACGACCACTCACTGAAATCTCTGTTCCGATATCGTCAATCACCGCAAACGGTGCATATCCACCACCCTTGGAAGTATTCACGATGGAACTCATCGGGCCTTTTTCCTTCGGTGCATAACGAACGAGGGCATTGTGGGTCAATTTTGGCAATGTATTGTTCCCGCCATAAAATACCCACATACGAATATCCGCGGCCAAATTGGCAAAACGGAATCCGTTTCCGCCATGATGACGAACGGCAACCGGAATGCGGGCGATCTTCACCACTTTTTGATAAGCAAACTGTTCTGGATTTTTTCGAGCTTCTTCGATAACTTCACGGCGCTTTCGATCATCCATGGTCATGAGGATGTGAACACCGGTACCACCAGAAAGGTTGGGAGCTTTGATCACCCAGTCTTTTGGATTTTTTTCGATCTCATCCAGCGATTCAAGTTTAGAAGGAAGGCAGTCGGGAGGAGAGATTCTCGCTACATCGATCTTCAAGCCCATGGATTTCAATTCATTTGCGTAAAACTCAGGGGCAAACTCGGTCAAGGCAGCCAAAATGATCTTGTTATCCAAAAGACGATTGAGGCCACCCATGTAAAGACGGCGATGGATAATCGAATTCACCGCATTGGGAATGGCATAATCAGATTCCAGGGGAACGGGATTTCCGTTCTCATCATGAATATATTCAGGCTTGTTTTCTTTCCATGGTTTAAGAACGTCGACACAGTAAATGGATTCGCCACTTTCAGGATCTCGAAGCAGCACGTTCTTTTCTTTATCAAAAAGTGCACTATCGCTGTTCACGCGGGAATAGATTGCCGTCACCACAGGATCCTTGCAATCCACGGTTCGCAAGCGGATCCAACCCTCAGAATCACAATAGAGTTGACCAGCATCGCAATAAATTAAACCGGAATAAGCGGCAAGTTGATGAATTTCTGGTGAAGCGCCATTCGCACCGCCCGGTGGAAGAATCACCTGCACTCCATCTGGACGACCTGTCCATGATTCTCCCAGTGAACGGTAAGTTTCACGAAGAACTTCAAAATGGTCATTCGGAATCACTTTTCCGAGAGAATCGAGAATCGAAGGATCTTCACGCAAGATTCCTTCCATGATGTTCAAATTATTGGAAGCTCCGGAAGGCGATCCTGCATTCAGTTCGAGAACCCTGAAAGGAAGTTCCGGAATCTCATCGATTCTTCCTTCAACAATCATGCTCGACAATTCGCCACGCTTGTCGAAATACTCTTGAACCAGAACCAAATCGAGCCCGAC
>CAZZLF010000324.1:0-2731 GCA_964654965.1 uncultured Bdellovibrio sp. | reverse complement strand
TTCTTCCAAAAAAGCACGCGTTTGATCAAGGTGGGAAGACCAAAGACGGTCGAGATTTCTCAGGGCTCGCCAATGGTACACGATGCCGCCGGAATAGTGAAAAATGGAGGGAAAAAGGTTCATTTCTAGAGTATGGTAACGGAAATGGATTCTGGAAGGCAACTACCAAAACAGACCCCCAAACGCTTCTCGAAGGTGAATATCGAGATCAGTAATATCTGTAACCTCCAGTGCTCTTTTTGTCCTGAGGTGATCCGGACCAAAAAACTGATGGATGAATCCCTGTTTGAAAAAGTGATTCGTGAGGTAGCTCCCCTGACTGAACAGGTTTGTTTTCACCTCATGGGTGAGCCCCTGGTTCACCCGAAACTGGAGCGCTTTCTAGAAATCTGTGCACAAGAAACAGTTCCAGTGAATTTGGTTTCAAACGGTGTTCTTCTCACGGATAAACGCGCGGAACTTCTTTTGCATCCAATTGTCAGACAGGTGAATTTTTCGCTCCATAGTTTTAATGACAATTATCCAGACAAGGATCACGACGATTATCTCGAAAAAATTTTCAAGTTTACCGAACGAGCCTTCGAAAAGAGACCCGATCTCTACATCAATTTTCGTTTGTGGAATCTTCCGCGTGTGAATGAAATTGAAAATCCCGTTCAGCAAAAGAATCGCTCGATGCTTAACAAAATTGAAAAAAGATTTGATTCTTTGATCGCTAACCGCCTCGACCTTGATTTTGATGTTCGACTTCAGAAAAGCTACAAGGTGAAAAACCGTCTTTATTTACATTTTGATACTGAATTTGTCTGGCCTTCCCTGGATCTGCCTACATTGGGAACTCGGGGAACCTGTAAGGGATTGATCAATCATTTTGGCGTTTTGGTCGATGGCACAGTTGTTCCGTGTTGTTTGGACAAAGAAGCAAAAATCCCGCTGGGCAGTGCGCTGGAGTTGCCGATTCCTGAAATTCTTGAGAGTCCGCGTGCTAAAGAAATCTTAAAAGGGTTTCGTGAACGACGTCTCGTTGAAGAGCTCTGTCAGAAGTGTCAGTATATTCAGAGATTCAATTAAGCAGGCCTGAGTTTTGCTAACACAGGATTGTGTCGCAGATAGGTGAAGTTGTTTTTTCAGCAAAAAATTTGGTGAAAACCTATCAAACCGGCGACGTGCCTGTTCAGGCCCTGCGTGGAATCAACCTGGAACTCAAGAAGGGGGAACTGGTAGTCATTCTTGGGCCATCGGGTAGTGGTAAATCGACCCTTTTGAATATTTTGGGCGGGCTTGATCAACCCACTTCAGGAGAGGTCTTTTATCACAAACACAACTTGGTGACTTCCTCCGAAAAAGAACTGACCCTGTTTCGAAGAGAACACGTTGGTTTTGTGTTTCAATTTTACAATCTCATTCCAACATTGACCGCTGAAGAGAACATCGAATTGGTGACGGATATTTCGCCGCACCCGATGGTGCCCGCTGATGCGTTACAAATGATCGGGCTGAAAGAGCGGGCCAATCATTTTCCGACTCAGTTATCTGGAGGCGAACAGCAGCGTGTGGCGATTGCCCGTGCCGTGGCAAAGCGTCCTGATATTTTGCTTTGTGATGAACCGACTGGAGCCCTTGATTTTCAAACAGGAAAACTCGTGCTGGATTCCATTCTTCGAGTAAACAATGAACTGGGTACCCTGGTAGCGATCATCACTCACAATTCCGCTATTGCCGGAATAGCCGATCGGGTGATCCGAATGGCGAATGGAAACATTCATTCGATTGTCGAAAATAAAAAAAGAAAAACCCTTGAGGAAATCGAGTGGTGATGAAGATCTTGAACCGCAAGGTGTTCCGAGAATTAAGAATACTGCTTGCTCAGACGATGAGCATTTCCATCTTGATCGTCAGCGGAGTTTCTCTTCTTGTTTCATCCTGGAGTGTTTATCGATCCTTACTGTCGAGCAAAGCCGACTATTATGGTAAATACCGTTTTGCCGAACTCTTTGCAGATTTCAAGGCTGCTCCTGCCCGGTTGCTTCAAAAAACCGAGTCCACACCGGGAGTCCGCACTGCTGAAGGGCGATTGGCTCTCGAAGGGTTAATCTCAGTCGCCAACGTCGATGAACCCGCAGTCGGAAAATTCGTTTCCGTTCCCTCCGGGGTTCAGCCCCTTCTCAATCAACTTCACATTCGCAAAGGGCGTCTTCCTTTGGCAGGAGATGAGATTGAAGTGGTCGTGCATGAAGCGTTTGCCAAAGCTCATCACTTGGAATTGGGTGAGTTATTGACAGCGACGATTCAAGGCCAGCACGAAAAGATGCGCGTAGTAGGAATCGCGATTTCACCTGAATTTGTCTATGCATTGAGTGCCTCCGCACCATTGCCCGATGATCTTCATTATGGAGTGTTCTGGATTCCGCTCAGGCAACTGGAGCGGATGGCGAAAATGCACGATGAAATGAACAGCGTCGTTGTTGAGCTCAATCACACTGTTTCGCCGGAGCTCGTAAAATCCAGCATCGATCAAATTCTGAAACCCTACGGCAGTCGTGAAGTTTATGAACGTTCCCGACAAATGTCGAATTTATTTGTGGAAGATGAAATCAATGAGCAGAAAACCATCGCAGTGCTTGATCCACTCATTTTCATTTCGATCGCCGCCTTTTTGATTCACACCATTCTTTCCCGGCTGGTGGCAATTCACCGGCCTCAAATCGCGACCTTAAAGTCGATCGGGTAT
>CAZZLF010000323.1:0-2732 GCA_964654965.1 uncultured Bdellovibrio sp. | reverse complement strand
GGAGACCTTATGCAGCTTAAAAAATACATTTTACCGCTCCTGATTCTGAGCAACACATCATACGCGTTTGATTTGGAAGATTATGCGAGTACATTTCGTCAGACGAGAGATGAATTAAGAGTTGCGCAGGAGCGTTTTGCGGACAGCAAGAATGCTTATGATGATTTCATCAATTTGTTATCCGCAAACTGTAAGCAGGTTGAAGATTCTGCAGGTTTGACAAAAAACATTAGTGGATTGATGTCTGGTAAATGTAATCGAGACGGAGAAGAGGCAGATCCATCTGGTGGTGCGTTGTCGAGTTCAGGAAAGAAGAAGTTAGGAGATCTTTTAGCAAGGATCATTGAGCTAACGCCATCGTTCGTAGACATAAATCAAGTGCGAGCACTCCGCCGAGATGACGATGTATGGTATTTGGTAAGAGATCGACAAATGCAATTGGCAGAGTTGAGACGGAGCGAAGCGGAGAGTGTAGAGCCTGTAGTTTCAACAAAGTCAGGATGTATTAGAAAAGATACATCGATCATGAAGTCGGGTTATACGGATGAGCAATTGGCAAGCATCTATCGCAGCAAGCGTGATCGGTTACGGGATTCGTTGCAAGAGTTAAAAAGGGTAACGCCGGCAGCGATTGCAGCAAAGAGAGCATATAGTGCATCGAGTTCGGTTTACATAAGGAGTGCAGGTTGTGTTAAGCCGATTTCGAACATCGACCGAGTGCGGTTTGATCCGTTTATGCCATTATTACCGCATGAAAATAATGGAGAAGTGCTCAGATCTCGGGCTAATCCTGAAGTTCAACCGACTCCAGAACCAACTCCGACACCGACACCGCCGCCGGTATTGCCAGGAACTGTGCATACGTTTGGTGAATCTGGAACATTATCCCTTACTGAAACTAGGTCTTTACAGTACTTAATTGTTGCCGGTGGTGGTGGTGGTGGTGATGGAAACGCGCCTGGCGGTGGCGGCGGTGGTGGTGGTGTTGTTGAAGGTACCATCACACTCGAAGCTGGTGACTATCCAATTGTCGTTGGTCTTGGCGGCTATGGTGGCGGTGAAGATTCAGCTGGTACAAATGGCCAAGACTCATCATTTGCTGGAATTGTCGCAATAGGTGGTGGAGCTGGTGGTGGTTATAACCACAGCGACGGATTTAATGGCGGAAGTGGTGGAGGAGCTGGAGGGCCTGACGGTAACGGAAACAATCAAGGTGGTGTATCCATTCAAACTGCACCAAGTGCCGGTAATGCGTTCGGTAATTCAGGTGCGAACTACACTGGAAAAAACCCTTGGTTACAATATAGTCAACACGCAGGCGGTGGTGGCGGTGGTGCTGGTGCCAGCGCTAGCGGAAAAAATGGCGGTGCAGGTCACTCTAGCTTTATCACTGGTGAATGGGTTTACTATGCCGGTGGTGGCGGTGGAGCTGTATACGCAGGCTGGAGTTCGGATGACGCTGGAGCTGGTGGCGTAGGCGGTGGAGGCGCAGGTTCTAAATGGAGTAATGGAAGCAATGGCCAACCAAATACCGGTGGAGGCGGTGGTGGTTCAGCAGATGGATCTCAGTATGGTCAAGGCGGAAATGGTGGATCTGGAGTTGTAATTATCAAAGTTCTAGAAGATGTACTAACACCGGAACCAACTCCGGAACCAACTCCGGAGCCAACTCCAATATCGAATAAATATGTTTTTGTTACCCAAAACGAGTACGATGGTAATCTTGGTGGTGTTAGTGGAGCTGATCAGAAGTGTAATAGTGACCCAAATAAGCCAAATGGCTCAGTCTATAAGGCTATGATCGTTGATGGTATAGATCGTTACTACCAAAGCTATTATATACCCTTTGCTCCGAAAGATTGGGTGTTTTATCCAGAAACTACTTATCTTAAGCCAGATGGTACATTTTGGGTACAATCAGATTCATTAAGAAACGTTAATTTTAGACCTAATGAATCTGAACTTCGTGTACTAAGTCCACTTTCTAATGATGGGCCGATTTGGACAGGTATGGTTTATACTGGTAGTGGTGCAGGTAATGGAACATTCTACCCTTGGAACCCGATGAGTTGTAATAGTTGGAGTTCTAATAATCCAGATATACTTGGAAGTACATCATCAGGTAATGCAACTCAAAACAGCGTATATATGAATGGTAATTTATACTGTTCCATGTCAGCGAGATTGCTCTGCGTAGAGCAGTAAACACGTTCTAAAAAAAATCATTCTCTTCAAAACCCCTGGTCAAGGATTCTTGGCTAGGGGTTTTGTGTTTAGTCTATTTTCGATCATTGTTTTCAAACCAATCAGGCCTGGAATAAAAAACTGGGGTTCATTATTAAATATCAATTGAGTTACGTTTATGATTTTTTCTGATTTTGCAAAAGACTTAAGATCAGCTATTTGGTTAATAGTGGCTTGATCCTCATAGCAAGTTTTGAGTTTAGAAACGTTTTTTTCATTAGAGGATAAAAATTCCAGAATTTGATTTTCACTTTCAAAAGTAGATGAAACTTCAAGAAGAGATTGGTATGACCTCCCAGAGTCAAGTTTGTATGAGCAAATAAAAGCTTTTTCGTAAGCCATTTGTTGCGAGCTTTCAGTTACAAGCGGCAAAAAATACCAGCTGATTTTATAATTTTCATTATTAAAATATTGAGTAAGGCTTGAAATAATTTCAAAAAAAGTTTTTTGCTCGCGATTGAAAGGGTTTAGTAAAATTGTAATTTTTA
>CAZZLF010000322.1:0-2737 GCA_964654965.1 uncultured Bdellovibrio sp. | reverse complement strand
TGGTGCACTGGCGATTGTTGAATGCACTGAAGCGGTTTGAATGTTCTTTTGAGCCTCTTTCGCTTTTGAAAGTGATTTTCCTGCACCGGAATTTTCATTAATTAAAAAAGCAATTTCATCGCTCATGGTTGGTTGATATTAGCAAAAGAGAGTTAATTTGTAAATATAATATATGTAAAAACACAAGGCTATTCATTCTCAATTGCAGCCCTGATTTCAAGCCTGGATACGATTCGGGCAGGAATCAACCCGGCAAATAAACCTACCAATACACCAAATAATACAGTTTTCATCAGGGAATCCCATGGAAGAGAAAACTGTAAAACCCACCCCATCAGGCTTGATAGGATGCCGATGATCCAGAAATAGGAAGCAAAAACCCCAATCAAAATAGCCACTAAGCCGCCTAATGCTCCTTGAATCAGGGATTCACTCAGAATCATTCCGGTGAGTTGGAATTTGGTCATACCCACCGCACGAAGGATTCCCAGTTCGCGGGTTCTTTCAAGAACGCTGACCATCAAGGTATTGAATAAGCCAAAAAGCGCTACCAGTAGTGCGGACCATTCAATGGATTTAGTGTAAGTGAAGCTATCGTCGGTGATTTGTTTTGCTTGAACGATTAATTCTGAATTCATGGTTGCCATGAGTCCCAGTTCTTTTCCCATTCCCTGGCCCAAGGATGCTCGAATCGCTTCTGGTGCGACTCCCTCTTTTGCCATGACAAAAAAACCGGAGATCAAAGGATCTTTCCAGTATTTTTTGTAGGTTTCCCGATTCAGATAAAAAACTCCTTCGGGGTTAGTGAATTCGGTGACGACTCCAAGGATTTTGAATTCTTGAATGCCGGAAGGAGTGTTGAGGATGATTTGATCCCCAGGGTGTTTTTTGAATTTCATGACAAAATTCTGTGAAACAAGAATGTTTTTTTCAGGGCCCTTGAAAAACTCTGCAATCACCAACTCAGGGTTTCCTTCCGTAATTTCAAACTGTGTTTTTTCCAATTTGGGATGAGGGCGATCAAAAGCTTTGATCGCCAGAGTTTTCCCTTCATAGAGTTGTTTCACGTAACGAAGTCCGCTGGAGCCGATGCCATTACGAATGTCCACACCCGGTAAGGCATCAATTCTTTTCTTTAAATCTTCGTGAAGTGGTTGAACCTGAAATGTCAGCAGTTTTCCAGAAGAGGAAATCACCAAGTCAGCAGCCAGAGTTTTGTTGAACCAGCGAGAAAGGCTGTATTTGATACTGTTATTGGAAATGGCTAGAATCATGACCAGCATCAAACCCACCATGAGAGTCATGATGTTCGATCCGGTTCGAACCGAATTTTTGAGAAGGTTATCGCTCGAGAGCCGGACGGTAGGGGTGGGAATGAGGAATCGAACCCCCTGAATGAGAAGTCTTACCAGAAAAGGACTGGAAAACACTGATCCGAAAATGAGAAAGAAAGGATTGAGTGAGCGAAAAAAAGTGTATTTGTGACTGAGTCCAAATTGAGAGTCGATTACGATTAGGCTCAAGAGAATCAAGCCCAGGATCGGTAACGCGAATCCTGGGGGTTTAATTTTAGGAGCTCCGGACTTCACTGCTTCGATCGCTTCAATCTTCATGGCATTTCTTCCCGCAATCAGAGCAGCAACGACGGTGACCGCTGTTCCAAGTACGATTCCCTTTGTCCAGCTTTCGCTGGAGAGCTGAAGATCTTTGACATAAACGGTAATCAGATATTGAGTGGAGAGTGCCCTGGTTATGAGATCAGACATTTGAGTGGCCACCCATTTTCCAAGAAGCACACCTCCTGTTGAACCAATCAGCCCCAGAAGAAGGGATTCTTCCGCAATCAGTCTGATTAAGCCAATCTTGGTGGCACCGATCGCACGCAAGACTCCAAACTCTCTTCTTCGTTCTGCAATGGTGATATTCGTAGTGTTCAAAACGAGAAACAAACCAACAATCAATGCAAGTAACCCGATAAAGGACAGCAACCCCTGATATCCTTCTACCAGTTTTTTCATGTTTTCAGATTGGGATTCAGGGCTTTCAACTTGCAAAGCAGGCGAAAATTCCCTTTCCAGTTGCTCTCTTGCTTGTTGAAGAGGGATTTTTGGATTGGGGATGATATCGATTCGATCGAGTTTTCCAATTTTTCCAAATTGAACTCGAGCTCCATCAATGTCCATAATGGCAATATTTCCTCCATATGCCTTTGCAGGACCTTCAGGTTTCAGTAATCCTCGAAGTGTGAACCACTTTGAGCCATTTGCGGTGGATAGTTTGATTTTTGAATCCACTTTGAGCGAATGTTCATCTGCAAATTGCTGAGTGAGAATGATGCTGTCTGGTTGATTGAGAAAGGTGAGTGGATCTTCGATCACTTTTTGATCTTGAGATTGGTAAGCTCTGACTGAGCTCTCTTTCAATAAATCCACCCCGAGAGCAACCAGCGTTTCGGTTTGATGGGTTTTGGGTGAATTGTAAAAAACTTGTGTTTCAACCAGCGGAATCGCTGATTGAACTGCCGAGGACTGTTCAACTCTAGCCAGAATGGATTCTTCGAATCCATTAGGTCCTGCCATGAGAGTGAGTTGCGCTTTTCCAGTGATGGATTGAATTGCGTTATCAAAGCTTTTAAGCGTCGAAATATTGACGATATCAATGGAGGTATAAAGTGAAACCCCCAGTGAAATACTAAAAATGGTCAGTAACGCACGAAGAGGTTTAGAGAGGACCTGTT
>CAZZLF010000321.1:0-2762 GCA_964654965.1 uncultured Bdellovibrio sp. | reverse complement strand
GATCCACGGAATTCAAAATTTCCGAACGTTTATCTACGAGAGTGACCTTTGTTCCGATCGCCTGAAATATACTTGCATATTCACAACCAATGATTCCTGCACCCAAAACAATCAAGGACTTTGGTGTGTGCTTCAGATTTAGAATGGAATTACTGTCCAAGACCCGTAAACCATCGACTTTGCAATAATGAGGAGTCACCGGCTGGGCACCCACTGCAATCACCAATCGTTTTGCAAATAGCTGCGAGACACTTCCGTCAGCATGAACGACTTGAACCCCATGACCTCCAGAAAATCTTCCAAAACCCTTAAAAACGGTAATTTTGTTTTTGGTCAACTGACGCAACACGAGTTCGGATTCTTTTTGAATCACCCGCTCCTTGCGTCTCATGAGACGAATCATATCCGGCTGTTCCACACCAGCTCGTGATCCCAAGGACCAACGATAGGCAGATTCTCTCAAGGACTTCGAAGGAAGCGTTCCCCAATGCACACAACCTCCACCCACTTTTTCATAGGCTTCAATGACCGCAACGGTTTTCCCAGTCTTTACCGCTTGGAGGGCGGAACTTTTTCCGCCTGGACCTGAACCAATCACCACCAGATCAAAATGCTGAACTGCAGTTGAGGTTGCCGTGATGATTTCACTCATGCAGCTTCTTTTGCCTTATCTTTCATCTGGGTATACCATTCCGGCGGTGTGAACTGAGCGCGCGTAAATGGCAAACGATTGGTTTCAATTTCAGCCATAAAGGTTGGAATATTTCCCACTGGAATCAATTCGCCGACAATTTTTCCATCTTGAGTTCTGCCTCGTTGAATGAATTTGAAAATATCTCGAATCGAATATCGTCCAAACTCATCCACTTCAGAAATCACTTCACTGATATGGGTTATTTTACGACTCCCATCCGAAAGTCTTTTGATTTGAACAACGAGATCAATGGCAGCAGCAATCTGTCTTCGAATGGCGGCCGGAGGTACATTGGACTCTCCCATCATCGCAAGCGTTTCAAGTCGAACCAAAGCATCATAGGGAGTGTTCGCGTGTGCTGTACCCATGGAGCCTCCATGTCCGGTATTCATCGCAGAAATCAAGTCAAGAGCCTCCGATCCCCTTACTTCACCGACGACGATTCGATCGGGACGAAGTCTCAATGCAGCCTTGATGAGATCGCGAACAGTGACAGCACCATTGCCTTCTTTGTCGGCATGCTTGGTTTCAAAGAATACGATGTGATCGGTATTGATTTTCAATTCAGATGAATCTTCAATCACCAAAACACGTTGATTATTGGGAATCCGTGACCCCAAGACATTCAACAGGGTTGTTTTACCAGAACCAGTACCACCAGAGATGATCGTATTCTTTGCTAGATAAATGCAAACATCGAGAAACCTCGCTGCTTCCTTGGTGATGGAACCGCGGTTGATCAAGTCAACAAAGGTAGGAACGGAGCTCGAAAATTTTCGGATCGACATCGTCGTTCCTTTTCGTGCGCACGGAGGAAGAACAGCACAGACACGACTTCCGTTCGGCAAGCGCGCATCCAGGACCGGGTTGTTTTCATCAATCGTACGTCCGACAAATTGAGCAATGTTCCTGACCGCAGCAACCAAAGATTGCTCATCTCGAAATGCAGCTTCAGTCTTTTCAATCAAACCGCGCCTTTCAATGAAGATTTCCTTTGGGCCATTGATCATGACTTCGGATACGGTTTCATCATTCAAAAACTGCATCACCGGACCCAGAAACGTCTGGACCGAATCTTCAAATACGCTTAATTGATTGTTCGAGCCTCCACCAGCCATATTTGTTTTGTACCTATCGCTTTGCTCTGAATTCAATTCCGAAATCGCTTTCCTTGATCAAGGATTGCGCTTCTTTGTTTTCCGGATATCGCTTCATTGAAGTTGTGTTTGGTGATGGAGATGCTGGAAAACGATCGAACACTTCCAGTTCCTTCACGACCAGTGTGCCTCTGGCTCCATTCATCGGACAATTGAAACTATATTTTCCCGGCTGATCGGGGGTAAAAGTAACTTCTTCTACTTTGTTACTGCGAATCTGACGACGCACTCCGAATGACTCCATCATGAAACATTGGGAATTCTTCGAAGCGCCAGTGAGAAACAAACGAACGGGTATTCCCTGGGTCATGAACAAGGTTGAAGGAAAAAACCCCAGATCGTTGACAATCAATGCAGCCTCTTGGTGGGCCTTTTTTTCACGCAAAACCCTCTGCATCGTCTTTACCGGAGGAAGAGGCTTTCTTTCCGCCACAACTGATTTTGAAGGTGCTGGTTTTTCCGTCATGCTGGCCGGCGCTCTATTTCTCTCAACGGAAAAAGATGATTCTTCGATTGCAGGTAAGGCAACCGTCTCGTCTATCGCCTCTGCACGGGCACGATTACCTGTCTTTCCCCACTTGGAAACAGCATCTGCATTTTCATTTTCATCATCGGTATCAGAAGTATCCTGAAGCATATCGCGTGCGACATCATCATTGGCTCTGCCTTTGATCGCGTGCGCAACTTCAGAACTCACTCCGTAAAAGATGAAAACCAAACTCAGGATTTTAACTAAACTCTTCATAAAAGGACCCATCCTCATGGTCTCTTTTCGGTGAGTAGCGACCAAAAGTTTAAATCCCCACCAATCGTCAATGGTTTGACTTTTTGATGGATTCAACGAAAGCAGTTGAACCCGATGGATGGTTCTCTTTGATTTTTTATTTATATTTTATTTATTATTGATTGAC
>CAZZLF010000320.1:0-2767 GCA_964654965.1 uncultured Bdellovibrio sp. | reverse complement strand
TTGAAATTTCCACTGATTTTGGATAGATATAAAGCACTATGTCATTACTTCACGATTCCATCCAAGAAAAGAAATTCGATGTTCGCATGCTTGATAAGAATCTCGTTCGTAACGTGATTACGGATAAAGATTTGAAGACCCATTTGGAACAACTTCCAGATGATTCCGCAAATGCAGATTTTTTGAATATCGAAGAATTGAACGATACTCTCTAATTTTTCATCATCCGGAATACTCCTATGAGCGACACCATTGAAAATGTAGTGATCCTGGGAACAGGACCTGCAGGGTTGACTGCAGCCATCTATGCTGCCCGTGCGAACTTGAAACCTCTTTGTGTGGAAGGAATCCAACCGGGTGGACAGCTGACCATTACCAGTGAAGTTGAAAACTTTCCCGGGTTCCCTGAGGGAGTTCAGGGTCCTGAATTAATGGATCACTTTCGCAAACAGGCGGAGCGTTTTGGAACTCGTTTTAAACAGGGTGATGTTCAAAAAGTGGATCTCACTCAAAAACCATTTGTACTTTCATTGGCAGATGGCTCTGAAGTCAAAACTAAAACCCTCATTATTTGTACCGGCGCTTCTGCAAAACTGCTTGGACTTCCGGCAGAAAGAAAACTGATGGGTAAGGGAGTATCTGCTTGCGCAACTTGTGATGGCTTTTTCTTTAGAAATCAAGACATCGCCGTTGTTGGTGGCGGTGATACTGCCATGGAAGAAGCAAACTTCCTCACCCGATTTGCCAAGTCCGTTACTTTGATTCACCGTCGTGATACCTTTCGCGCCAGCAAAGTGATGCAGGATCGAGTTCTTTCTAATCCTAAAATCAAAGTAATTTACGATACGGCTGTCGAAGAAATCCTCGGTGAAAATGAAGTCGTCGGATTAAAGCTCAAAAATTTAAAAACTGGTGCCGTGAGTGATTTGTCAGTAACCGGATTTTTTGTGGCTATCGGCCACCAGCCAAATACCAAATTATTCAATGGTCAGCTTGAGATGGATGAAACTGGATATCTCAAGGTTCAGACCGGCTCCACCAAAACAAAAATTCCGGGAGTGTTTGCTGCCGGAGATGTCGCTGATCATTATTATCGACAAGCAATCACAGCTGCCGGAACCGGCTGCATGGCTGCGATCGATGCCGAACGCTACCTTGACTCTGAAGGCAGGCACTAATTGTTTGCCCTGAGAGTCGCCATTCGTTTTCTGACTTCAAAGAAAACTGACGACGATTCTCCTCATACTCATTTTTTATCCTTTGTCACTCTGGTCTCCGTGATCGGAGTCTGTATCGGTGTTCTGGCTTTATTGGTGGTCACCAGTGTGGTGAATGGTTTTGAAAAAGAACTCACCTCGATTATTTCAGGAACTCAAGGCGACATCATTTTTTACAGTCGCGGAAGCCCCATTCGTGAACGTGAGCCGCTCGAGCGCAAACTCAAAGAATTTACGCCGAATCTGGTTTCCTTAACAGGATCATTCATCGGTGAGGTCATGTATCATGGACCTAACGGGGTATCCGGTGGGGTGATCGAGGGAATCGAACCTGAAACCTGGAATAGCGTTACCTCAGTAGAAAAACATTTGGAAAAAGGCGGAGCATTTCCCACCGAAGAGGGGCAAATCGCTATTGGTGCAACCTTGGCAGAAAAGCTTGGAGTTAAGGTTGGCGATTCTCTTCGTGTCATTCTTCCGTTTACGGGTGGTGAAGAAGAAGGATACGGAAATCCACGAGTACAGGATTTTTTAGTGACCGGTCTGTTACATCTGGGAATGCATGATTACGATTCCAAATATGCCTATGCCTTGCTGCCTTCAGTTCAGCAACTGGTGCTGGGCGATTCTGAAAATCACAAAAATATCATCACTTCTTTCAGGTTGAAATTAACGGATTCAAATTTGGCTCAGGAATCTGCAAATGAGCTTTCAAAACATTTTGGATTTCCTTACCGAATCAAGGATTGGAGTCAGTTGAACCGAAATCTTCTCTATGCAATTCAGTTGGAGAAGGGTGTGATTTCGGCATTGTTAACCGCGATCATGATTGTTGCCGCTTTTAATGTAATCAGTGCCCTGTTGATGATGGTTTACGAAAAAGAAAAAGAGATCACCATTTTGAGGATTCTAGGAATGAAGATGAAAGATCAGTTCATTCTTTTTTCCTGGGTGGGGTCTTTCTTCGGGCTGCTAGGAACGCTTGCAGGAGTGGTGCTTGGGGTATTTTGTGTTTTCATATTGAGTAAAACCCATTTGATTCATCTGCCTGCAGAAATTTATCATCTTGAATATCTTCCTGTGGTGATCCGCTTTACAGAGTGGTGTGCGATTGCTTTAATGGCTTTTGTGATTTGTTTTGTGGCTACTGTTTTTCCTGCAGCAAAAATCGCCCGCCGATCACCGGTGGAAGGATTGAAATGGACGGCTTGATTCATGAGTGAACTGGTATTGCGTGCCCGTGATCTTCATAAGGTTTTTGAAAAGAAAGATTCCAAGCTTCATATTGTGAAAGGGATTTCCTTTGATCTGATGAAGGGGGATTGTGTTGCAATCATGGGAGCATCGGGTGCAGGTAAAAGTACTTTACTGCATCTTTTGGGTGGTTTGGACCGTCCCACGAGCGGTGAGATTTTCTTTGGCCAGAGGCTGGTCAATTTATGGAAACTGTCAGATGAGGAAATATCCCGTTTTCGAAACGAAAATTTAGGGTTTATTTTTCAGTTCCATTATCTTCTCCCTGAGTTTTCTGCTTTGGAAAATGTCATGAT
>CAZZLF010000319.1:0-2773 GCA_964654965.1 uncultured Bdellovibrio sp. | reverse complement strand
AATCTGGGGAAGCAGGTTCGCAACACAGTTTGCGGTGGCAGTGATTAGCGCGGCTGGAACTCCGTGCCCTGTGGCATCGGCGATGAAGAGAAGGTTTTTCTTTCCAATGGTTCGGGTACCCCACCAGTCACCACCGCACTCTGAAGCGGAACTATAATGCCCAAAAACTGAAAAATGCTCTGAAACAACTGCTTTTTCAGGAAAGAAGCTGGATTGAACCAGTTGCGCAACCGCAAGTTCGTTTTCCATTCTCGATTTTTCTTTCACTTCTTCGATATAGCGCAAAAGCTCCTTGTTCATGTAATTGAATGAGGAAGCAAGACGACCCAGTTCGTCGTCGTTCCGTTTGCGAATGACATGATGGAAATTACCTTTTGAAATTTGCTCTGTTCCCTCTACCAGATCGTCGATCGGCGCAGTTAAGTTTTGAGCCAGAAGGGTTCCAAAAATCACACTGATTGAAATGATGATTCCCGCAAAACTGATGGACCTGCTAACCAGGTCATTGGCTTCTTTGTATGCCGTAGATTCCGGAATAAGGCTGAGAATGATCCAGTCTGTTTTAGGGATCCTGGAATAACCAAGAAAGTGCTTCACTCCGGAAATCACCGGTGAAATAGATCCTTCTGAGGTTAACTTTGGAAGTGCTTCGATGACTTCTTTTGAAATGTTGAAACTTTCAGCAGCTTCAAATGATGTTCCATTCATGTTCACCATCGCATTGGAGTAAATGGTGTTGTTGGTAAAGCGATCTGTAAGCTCATCGATTACGAATTGCGCATAATGAAGCGTTTTTTGACTTTCGTCATAATAAAATAAGCGTAATAAAGGGATTTTTCCCTGATGCAGGAGTTCCTGGTGTCTGATTTTTTTACTCGTAGCTGCGAAAAGATCAGTTGGAGTATTGGTGATATCCTTGAGGTTGTATTTTTCTAAAGAGTGGTTTCTCAGTGAAAGCTCATAGATGACCGAGATTGATTTTTGAAAGTTGCCATCAAAATTGTAGCGTTCGTATTGAAGCAGGTTTGTTTTTTTTGCCAGGAGTTTATAGTCTGCACCATCGAAAAAAGCTTTAGGATAAATGGAAAGTTGGGCCAGATCTTTTTCCCTGCCTTCCAAGATGCTACTCACGCTGACTTGTACGTCATGTGCCTCATTGAGAGAGTCATTCTGAATGTAGGATGACTTGTCATTGATGAATGATTTTTTTACATAAGGAACGTAGACCGCAAATCCGACCAGGATGATGCCTGTTCCGAGAAAGAGAATTTTCGTTCGAATCGAAAACTGCAACATCTTTTTTAGAAAGTGTTTTTGCATAGTAGACTCTTCAATAGTGTAGAGTTATTATATATTCAATGCTAGATAAAAAAATTCTGAATAAGTTGATTATCGCCGCAAGTGTCTTACTTTTGATCTATTCATCCTACGAATTTAAGAAAAAAAATGACGGTGAGCTGAAGGTAAAAGTTGGCGATATCGGAGAAGTGTTTAAAAAAGATAACCAGCTGAGACGGAAAACTGCCGGAAGTTTGTCGTGGGTTGACATCGATCACTCGTCAAAACTTTATCCTGGTGACCGCGTATTTACCGGAGATCAGGCGATTGCACAGCTCAATCTACTTCATCTGGCTGAAATCGGGATGGGATCAACGACACTGATTAAGATTGATGAGTCCATGGGGACAAAAGACGGTGAATTGAAAATTGAAGCCGGCACCGGTTTTTTCAGCACAAAGCTTTCGGATAAAATTAAGAAGTCCACTGTCAAGTTACGCGACGCCTCAGTGACTCTTGAGGGGCAAGGGTCTGAAGTTCATGTGAATTCCTCTGAAGGAAAAACCATGGTGACTGCCGTTGCCGGTAAAATTAATTTTGAAGCGGTTGATGCCAGTGGAAAAATGGTGATGAAAGCTTTGGCCCCCAATCAGATTCTTGGTCTGAGTCAGGCAGGAACAGTCAGTGTTGTTTCCATGCCGGTAAAGTTACTCGAACCTTTACAGTCGTCGCGCGTGATTCAACAAAGCTCTTCTCCGGTTGTGTTTAAGTGGCAAAATCTGAAAAAGGGATCGACGATTTCTCTCGAAGCTTCGAAGTTTCAGAATTTTGATCCAGTTTTTTTTAAGAAAGACGTGAGTAATCTTTCCAAAACATCGGTAGTGTTCGAAGAGAAAATGCAGGGACCAGTTTATTGGAGAATTGTCGAGTCAGGAGATGTCTCGTTTTTCCATTCTCAATTGTTTGATCTTCAGTTCCTGGATCCTCCGGTAATCGTGAATCCTGGAAAGGATCAGTCGTTAACAAGTCCATTGCCCAAAGAATATGAATTTAGCTGGGAGAAGAAAAGCGATTTTCAATTTGATTTCGAGTTAGAACAGATCGGGGGAGGGGCTTCTGGAGCACTTAAGAAAAGGACCAGTTTTGCGAGTTTCAGGCCCGAAAATATCACTCCTGGAAAATACCGCTTGCGGGTTCGTTCTGTAAAGTTGGTGGATAACAAGGATGCCATGGTTTCACCTTGGTCAGAATGGAGAGCATTTGCTGTTGAAGTTCCCAAGCTTGCCAAGGTTGACTTGTTAAAACCCGATCCGGATTCCGAACCTACACTGTTAGAACCCTCTAATGAAGTGCGGTTTGAGTGGAATGGCAATTCGCCTCAATATTCTTTGTTGGTCTCAACAGAACAGGAGTTTAAAAAACCGATTCTGAATCAACAAACTAACAGGGCATTTTTTCAATGGAGACCGCTAGCACCTGGAATTTATTATTGGAC
>CAZZLF010000318.1:0-2801 GCA_964654965.1 uncultured Bdellovibrio sp. | reverse complement strand
TGGAGGAAGAAAAACGAAAATCTTCGAAAAGATTCAGTCTCTGATGGTCATTAGCCAAAATATGATCAAACGCTGGGATATTAAATGCAAATCCGATTAATAAGGAATTGTTTTTGGAACCACCGAGATAGATCCTTGAGTTTTCAAAAATCTGAAACTCTTGGACGGGATACGGATTATCCAAGATAATTGGAATTTCCCTGGAGTTTGGAAGATGGGCAGCTTTTGAGGCGTTAAATTGTGGTAATTTGTTAAGTTCTATTGTGGCGGCAAGTCGGCTGGTACCGTCTTTGAGTTGCTCAGTGATGAATTCGCCGAGATCTTGATTTTTTTCAAATAAAATATGGGAATTAGTGTTGGGTAATTTCAAATCACCCATGGATACAATTGCTTCAAAATCTATTCTGCCGTCATTCCTGATTTCAGATTCTCGAAAATCAATACCCTTGACGTAAATATTGGTCCCCCAACTGCAGCCAAATAGACCCATGCAAAGGGTTAGTGCTATAAAAAATCTCATGAAACCCAAATCCTCTAAAAGGCTATTCGGATTTTACGCGAGGCGCTTTGAGTCTTTGTTGGATTTCAGCGAAGAAATTGGCGACTTCATCTTCGTGTTTCTTTTGGGCTTCCTTAGATTGAAAGTTAGGCGTGGATGACTCGTCTCGTTCGAGGAGGATTTCTCCTGGGATATCAGCCAAAAAACGGCAAGGATTGCGAGGAATGGATTTTCCATATCGAATTCTGTTCTTTGACCGAATTAAATATAGTTCTTCTTGAGCTCGAGTGATGCCGACGTAAAACAAGCGACGTTCTTCTGACAGATCAGTTCCTTCATCTATGGTTCGTTGGTGAGGAAGGCATCCATCTTCGAGACCAACGAGGAATACTACCGGAAACTCTAATCCTTTTGAGCCATGAAGGGTCATTAGCGTGACGGCGTTCTTACTTTCGTTAAATTCGTCTTCTTCTTCCTTGGCGTTTAATACAAGAGAGGAAAGGTATTCCTGAATTAAGGATTCTCCAGTGGTAGATATCTCAGCCTGATAAGGAGGTAGGTCCATCATCCCAATTGCATTTGCAAGTTCCTCAACGCTTTCAAATCTTCTTTGAGCTTTTGCTGGATCTTCATCTTCTTCTAGGATGGCCTTCTTGATACCCAATTCTTCTAGTGAAGACTTTGCCCAGCTTGAAACGGCATGTAAGAATTCTCCGTCCATATTAGGAAAATCGGAGCGAACAATTGTTCTGATTTTTTCACGTAATTTTTCGAGAATTGAAGTGAGATTAGAGATTCCTGCCCTGGTTTTTTCATTGAAATCCTGAAGAATTAAATGATCATTCATCGCTTCGTAAAAAGAAATGTTTTGCTGGACAGCGTGAGTGTGTATTTTTTCGATGGAGGTTTTCCCAATTCCTCTCGCAGGCCAATTAATAATTCTTCGAAGAGCAGTGTCGTCATTCGGGTTCAAAGCAAGTTTCCAGTAACAGAGAACATCTTTTACTTCTTTTCGATCAAGAAATGACATCGCTCCAACAAGCTTATAGGGAATATGGTGTAGTCGAAGAGATTCTTCAAAAATTCTGGACTGTGCATTTGAACGATAAAGTATCGCATAACGATTCCATTGCGAGACTTGATCTTTTTGAGCTCCGTCATTTTCTTTTGCAAGCAATTCTTCAATCACCATTTGCGCTTCTGCACGGTCATCTTCAACTGCCACCATGTGAATGGGGGATCCTAGACCTTTGTCGGACCAAAGTTTTTTCTGGAATCGTTTTGAGTTTTTAGAAATGACTTCGTTTGCCGCTTTCAAAATCATTTCAGTACTACGATAGTTTTGCTCGAGAATGATTTTTTTTGTATTCGGAAAATATTGATCAAAATGAAGAATGTGAGTAGGGTCAGCGCCCCTCCATGCATAAATAGATTGATCATCATCTCCTACAACACAAATGTTTTGATGGGTGCTGGTCAGAGCTTCCAAAAGTCGAAATTGGGATGGATTGGTATCCTGATATTCATCAACTAATATATATTTGTATCTCTGAGAAAGTTTTTGACGAACAACGGGGTGGTTTTCAAGAAGGTTTACGGTATTAAACAAAAGGTCATCAAAGTCCATTGCATTCAAGAGTTTTAGACGCTCCTGATAGCGAGGATAGATGCTTTGTAAGGCGATGGAGTATTCATCGAAAGACACTTTTGGACCTTTTAAGGTATCAAAAAAATGATTTGCATTTTCACCGGTTAAAAATTTGTTTTTGGCTTGTCCGATTTGAAATAAAATCCACGAAGGATCAAACTTTTTTGAGTCAATATTGATGTATTTCAATATTTCTTTAATAATTCCTTCTTGATCAGAAGTATCGAGAATCGAAAATGTGTTTGTGTAACCGACGAGTGGTGCAAATTCACGCAAAATTCTTACACAAAGGCTATGGAATGTCGAAATCACCAGTCCTTTGGATGCTTTTTCTCCAGACACTTTTTTTACTAGATTTCTAACGCGTTCTTTTAGCTCTGTTGCAGCTTTATTAGTAAAGGACAGGCCTAAAATTTGAGAAGGTGGAATTTTTTTAACTGCGATCAGGTAAGCAATTCGGTGAGTCATGGTGTTAGTCTTCCCGCTACCCGCTCCGGCGAGAATAAGCAGGGGGCCATTAACATGAAGCACTGCTTCGCGTTGTTGCGGATTGAGTCGAGAAAGATCCATAATTGCTTAGCCGTAAAAAATTATCAGAGGGCTTTCCATTTCGCAATGACGATGACAATCTTGTGAGCATGAAATCTTACCTCG
>CAZZLF010000317.1:0-2829 GCA_964654965.1 uncultured Bdellovibrio sp. | reverse complement strand
TACCTGAATCTGGAGTTGTTCCATTTCCCATTGTTCCGACAGCGGAAGCAGTTACTGAAAAATTACTAAATCATCTGTCTTGGATCAGATCTGTGGAAGAGATCCGGGAATATTATGAAAAGCATTCTTTATTTCAAACCGGCAGTTTGATCACTTGGAAAGAAAAAGGCAAAACCCTTCAGGGAACCATGTTCGGTCTGGGCGAGTATGGAGAATTGAGAGTTCAAGTGGGTGAGGAAATCGTCCCTCTTTTTTCGGAAGATGTTAATTTAGTGAATCCACCAACAAAGATAAATCAATCGACTTCACCGAGTGAGTGATGCTTCCCACAGAAATGACATCTAAGCCTTCTATGCAGTAATTTTCGATATTAGATTCCTGGATTCCTCCAGAAACTTCGAAAACAACATGGGATGGTTTCAATCGCACCGCTTCCCTGACTTGATCCGGTGAAAAATTATCCAACATGATCACTTCAGCCCCCGCTTGAATGGCCTCTTGAAGTTCATGAAGATTTCTCACTTCAATTTCAATTTTTAATAGATGCGGAATCGTGTTTCTAGCGTTTTGAATTGCACCGGCAATTCCACCTGCAGCAGCGATATGATTTTCTTTTAATAGAAGACCTCCGCTCAAATTGTAGCGATGAGGGTGGGCTCCACCAATGAGAGTGCTTTGTATCGCCAGATCCCGATACAAAGGCAGGGTCTTACGTGTGCCGGTGAGGCGAGGAGGGTTTTTCAACCCTGAATCGTTAATTTTTTTGACCAAAGAATGGGTTTGAGTTGCGATTCCTCCGCAATATGCAGAGAGATTGATCAGAGTGCGTTCAAAAACCAAGATGCTGCTGGAACTTCCAGTCCATTGGCAAATCGTCATCCCAGGCGCCAGAGAATCCCCGTCTCGGACTTCTCTTTTCACTTGAATCGGCATTCCCATTTCAGAACTCAATAATTCTAGGGCAATGAGTCCTGCATCTGCGGCCCAGATTCCTCTCGACTTTGAAATGAGTTTTGCGGAAATGACTTTTTCGGCACGGTTTTTTGAGCCGGCTTGAAGTGCTCTAGCTGTCCAGTCAAACTGGTAAGAGTCTTCCTCCAACCCCATGGCCAGCATTTTTTTCCAGGTGTGAACCAGGGTGATCATAAACTCAGATACTCTTTTAAGATGGAGATTTGAATGTCACGGAGTCGATTCAACCCACCGATCGCTCCATTCATCATTTGAGAGAGTTCGGCCTCGGAAAAGGCCTTTTTTTCAGCAGTTCCTTGAATTTCTACAAACAATCCGGAACCCGTTCTGACAAAGTTCATATCAACATCGCATGTTGAATCTTCATCATAATCGAGATCCACAAGGACTTCGCTATTTTTCATTCCAACACTGATCGCTTGAACGGTGTCTGCAAAAACTTCGCGAGAAACTTTTCCTTCACGGATCAATTTTGAGAGTGCAATACCGACAGCAATGCAAGCACCGGTGATGGATGCCGTACGTGTTCCTCCATCGGCTTGGATTACATCGCAATCCACGATGATCTGACGTTCGCCGAGCTTTTCCAAATTAACCATGGAACGAAGGGCACGGCCAATCAAACGCTGGATTTCTTGAGTTCTTCCAGAAACCTTTTCCCGGTCCCGTTTGGAGCGGGTGTGGGTCGAGCGGGGAAGCATCGAATATTCAGCGGTGATCCAGCCTGATTTTGGCTCCCCATTTTTTTCAGCTTGTTTGTTTTTTTCCTTCATCCACGAAGGAGTATTTTCATCGATACTTGCCGTACAAAAAACACGGGTATCACCGGTACTGATGATGCACGAACCTTCGGCATATTTGGATACATGGAGTTCAACCGTGCAGGCACGGGGATCAAGGGTATTGCGATTGTTTCTGGTCATAAAAAATCAGACTGGGGGCTCGGAAAGAAGTTTGTGGATTTCTTCTTTCAATAGTTTTTCAGCAAGAACAGGAAGTTGTTGCTGATTGAAGTGAAGGATGTCTTGCTTGATCTTTTCTTGAATCGAAGCATGCATCTGTTCGATCGTTTTTGCCACCTCGGCCTTAATCAAGGCATCAAGTTCGTTGGCGCTGATGCTGAATTGGTGAGGTGAGTGCTGCCCACCCATGGAATCAGAATAACCATCCGTGTAGGAAATCGGTTCCGGTGCGATTGGATCCATGTCGATTGCACTGATTTCTGCCATCGATGAAGAATGTTGCATGGAGTACGGCTCTTTCATGAGTGCCGGTTCAAACATACCCCATTCCTGTTGATCAAGACCACTCATCTGATAGGTGGTTGCAGTGATTTTTTCCATATCATCCAAGTTCTTTTCTTTATAATCCGAACGAAGCGGAGGAAGGTTTAACCCGAGTGGATCATCATGGTGAAGTGTTTCGTTAAATGGTGAATTGATCGTTTCAAGAACTGGATCAATTGCAGGTGCTGCGGTTGACACTGAAAGAAGTGTGGAGCGCAAGTGAGAAGGATCAAATGGCTTGATGAGATGTCCGGCAAATCCAAGTTTCTTACTTCTGGTCTCATCCACTTTTTCAAAAGCACTGGACATGAGAATCACCGGAATGCCTTTGAGATCAGGCTTGTTCAAGAGTTGCTCTCTCACCTGATAAGCATCAAAAACAGGAAGAGAAACATCGATGATAAAAATATCTGGACGAAACAAGGACGCTTGCTCCAGCGCTTCTTTTCCATCCGACACCGTCTGGATCTCGTAGCTGTCTCCAGAGAGCGCCAATCGGATGACTTTTTGAATCGTAAGACTATCATCTGCGACTAATATTTTTTTCGCGTTATGTTTTTCCGACATGCGT
>CAZZLF010000316.1:0-2830 GCA_964654965.1 uncultured Bdellovibrio sp. | reverse complement strand
CCAGCAGGTGCCCTGTTGAAAATGCGATCCATCCATCAAGATCTTGCATGGCATTGCTATAGGATTTGCATTTGAATTTTTTTTCGATCAATCCCCGAACATAATCAAAATGACTGTAAGATGATCTGTCTTCGGGTGCACAATTCGATCCCCAATTTCCAAGCTGGGTAAAATTGCCTTTCTGAAAACCGCGCTGTAAAACCCAGCGAAGCAAATGATGATGGTAAACTACTGGAAAATATTTTTCCCTGAAATCCTTGAAGAACGGACCATATTCTGAATTTCTTTCAAGATCATGCATTGCAGAGTAATGAAGGATGACGGTGATGGGATAAACGAATTGAGAGGAAGC
Organism: uncultured Bdellovibrio sp.; assembly: GCA_964654965.1. Lineage (GTDB taxonomy): Bacteria > Bdellovibrionota > UBA1018 > UBA1018 > CAIMNF01 > CAIMNF01. The sequence goes on along the minus strand of CAZZLF010000316.1, from coordinate 2,478 downwards.
GATCAGGTTTTCTCGGATTTGATAACTTTTATTCTCATGATTTGGATCCCAAGGCCAGAACCTTACCTTTTCTATTCTTCCAGTTTGGACTTTGAGTTTGGGTAAGACACATTTTTCCCATTTTGATTCAAAACAAGGTTCGATGAACATCGAATCTCTTTCAGTGAGATCCTTCAACATCCATAGATACAATTCCGCAATGTCCTTGATTCGAGAGGTCTTGTTGCGATCAAATGAATCTTGCAGAAATGCGGAAAGCTCAGATTGAGCGAAATAGATCTTGAAGTAATCCTCAAAGGGCTTTTGGAATTTTTCTTGAAATTTAGGTTTCTGGACGCTCCAAATGAGATCCAGACGTTTGTCTTTTTCTACTTCGGTGTTGGTGTATTTAATCCCTGGCAATGGAGCTGTCGAATTTTTTTCTAAATCGGAATCAAACTTGGAATCAACTTTTGAACTGGAGCGAACAACACTGCCGCCAGTCTGTGCAAGACTGGGAAAGATGCAAATCTGACTCAATAAAGAAATTGCAAGAACAGCTGCTAGCTTGACCATCCCCACCCCTAAATATTATCTAATTCCAGTGTAATGCGGTCAAGGTTTCAATGATTTTGATTTAAGCCGCTTTTTTACTGACCTTTTCGGTCAATGCACGATAATTCGAACTCGCTTTTTTACGATTGACCCTTTTCGTGCGCGTCGGAGTTTTGGCGATGTACTCATCAATCGTAGCGCAGCCGTAGATTTTCTTGAGCAACATGGAATTCACCTGATAATACAGCTCTTCAAAAATCAACTCTTCCATGTCATTCGGCACCCCAAAACCCAATTTTCTCAATTGAGTGAGGTAATCTTTGACGATCGTCAAAATGAATTCTCGTTTGTCAGAATTCGGATCTTGAAACTGGAACAGATGATGTTCGAAAATGGTATAAAGTAGATTGTCTTTCGCCGGTGCGCTCATACGAGAATTCATCGGCAACCGGTATTTGAATCTTGAGGTGAAAGTGGCACTGAAAAAAACCAAAACCAAAACGCTTTCGGATAATGTCGAATTCAGCAAATTCAAACAGTTGATCACCGACGCCAAAAGAATTTTAATTTCAACGCATGTGCAACCTGACGGCGATGGGCTGGGTGCGGAAGTCGCACTTTATCATTATTTAAAGCGCACTAGAAAATCGGTCAGAATTTATAACCCTGATCATCTGCCCAAACGTTATCAATTTCTCGACCCCAAAAAAGAAATTCTATTGGGGCCAGGAGATGTCGAAATATGGGATCAGTGCGATCTCTGGATCATCGTCGACACCAATGACCCAAGAAGATTGGGGAAACTCTGGAATGAACTGACGTTACGATCTAAAAAAATCGTTTTTCTCGATCATCATCCCGACATCATCACTTCAAAAGAGCAATTCCATTACCCGCCGAATGCAATGGTCGTTTCGGATCAAACTTCGAGCTCGATTGGAGAATTGCTGTATCAGCTTTTTCACGAATTGAATTTCAGCAAACTGAATGAGGACATCGCCCTTGGTCTATATGTTTCTGTGATGACCGACACCAACAGCTTTCGATACAGTCGCACCACTCCCGAAGCCCATGAGATCGCTGCAGAAATGATTCGCCTAGGGGTAAACCCTGAAGAGGTTTATCAGGCGGTCTATTCAACCAAGGAACTTTCTCACATTCAATTGATGGGAATCCTGCTCCAAAACACCAAACTCTCCAAAAGCGGAAAACTAGCCTGGCTCGAGATGCGCCTCGATCTTAGGAAAAAATTCAAGGCAACCGCAGATGACACCCTTTCGTTTCTCAATATTCTTTTGGTCCTTCGCGATGCCGAAGTGGTTTGTATTTTTCGCGAAGAAGACGACGGTGAAGTGACGCGGGTTTCGATCAAGTCCAAAGGCCGGGTGGTGATCAATCGCATTGCCATGGAACTGGGCGGAGGCGGCCATGATTATGCAGCTGGACTCGCACTAACGGTTCCTTTCGAACAAGTGGTGGACACGGTAACCGAACGCCTTGAAAAGCTGATCAATGCCCCTGCTCCCAAACCATTAATGTCAAAAAAACCATGAAGCAAGGTGGGTAAAAACAACCCATTGAGCGATTCCTTCTTTTTTCCGATCCATCAGTCGGAGGGCAAGGATGCTCAACACTTTCTTTTTTTATTGCTCAATGATTACGGTGATCGGCACACCGTTTTACTTTTATTTTCGCATCAAGAAGATCGAGGTCAGTGAAGAAACCATTGATCAGATCGAAACCATCTTGAACAAACTCAACTTTTTGATCATTGTCGCCCTTTTTGCGATGGGTATCATCCAGATCCAATCCAAAAACAGTGGGCTACCCGAAGCCGCTTTTTTCACCTGCCTCTTTTCGTTCTATCTTCTTCAATCTCTTTACAAGAAAACAGTCAATCAGTTCCGAAATGAACAACCAACGCCCCAAGAAAACTTTCGCGGG
>CAZZLF010000315.1:0-2831 GCA_964654965.1 uncultured Bdellovibrio sp. | reverse complement strand
ACTTCATGAAACACATCTCCAGACCTGACACCGAAGAGGGACAATTATTCAGGGGGATGTCCCAATCGGGAGTTGCGACATTCAAGATGGGCAAAAAACCAGGAAGACCTTTGGTTCTTTCCATCGGTGGCGGTCGAGGCAAATTAAGCAACCAGAACCTGGGAAGTGAAGTATGGGCGATTTATGCCAATGTCGATAAAACAGGAAAATTTCTGGAAAATAAGCTGACCATTTTTTATTCCATGGTCGGTAGCACTCAAGTGTCTGGTCTTGAAAATTCAACTGCTGCTTATTACGCGATTTCTTTGATTCCGAATCTCACCATCGACCTTCGGGCTGGAGTGAGCGTGGGTGCGGGCGCCATCATTCCCGATCAGCCAATTGAATACCTACTCAGTGATGTTGGATTTACATTCGGAGGAAAATTCTTTGGCCAAACCGCTGTCAAAGGCGAGAAACAAATTAACCCCAAGACAAAAGTTCAGGGAAAAATGGTCTTTCGTGGAGAAGGACTCCCCGGACTGGTCATTACTCAAATGCATGGTGTGGACAATGGATACGGCTTGAAAAACGGAGTTGAGGGATTCAACGCGAAATTCATCAACCAAAACCAATTCCAAGTCGTACACCAAACTACAGAAGGCATTCACACAGCAGGGCTTCAAGGGGGAGTCACCTATGGTCCATTGAATCTCGAAGGCAAACCAGACTGGAATTTGGGAGGAAACTACTCTTTTGATAATCTCAGCAAACGGGGATTTCGAAGCATTGAGACTCAAGTTGGGGTTCAGCAATATCAAAACTTTTTCAATCAAGGCACCGTAGGAAAACTCAGCGTTGGCTCAACCTTCGCCTCCACGAGCAGAAAATCAAACCGAGTCACCCTGTTCACCCCTTCTCTTTCAGCACAAATGACCAATGTTCGCGGAAAAAATGAATTTTTTGGTGGAGCCGGAGTCAATATTCGATTTGAGAAAAAACCCTCAAAAAAGAAGTAAAAGTCATGCGCTTTGCGGCAATTTATAATATTATGTCCACCCTGAGCCTGGTCTTATAAAGTCTTTGGTCTTGCTCTTTTGATAACAAAAGTTATCCACAAAAATATTAAAGTTATCCACCAAGCATAAATATATGAAATAATTAAATATTATTTCTTATATTTTCGATTTTGACGTGTTTCTTTTTTATTTATTCACATTTGCCAAATTTTGTCTAAATTTTGCAGGTTTTTAAGGAAACTTTAAAAGTGCGACGTAAAACTGACGTTAATCTTTCGAAAAAACAAAGATTCACACACGTTTTCTCCAGACATAACCCTCATACAAATAAGAAAAAGCAAGGTGGCCTTCACCCATTTTTTCAAACAATTGTTCGGTCAACTCTTTTCTTTTGATCCGTTGCTGATCCGGAGAAAATCTTTTTTCAAAATGCTGATAGCGAGATTGAGAAAAAATCACTCCCGCTAACTCAGAGGCGTGATGATTGCGATGACTCAGAAAACTGATTTGATTCCATTGAGCAAAGTTCCGGTGATTCCGCCAACATTGAGTTAATTCCTTTAGCGATCCCCGAGGCACTTGCGATTCAGGCTTCCACTGAGTGTTAAATTGTTTTCGAATCCAGTCATTGAGTTCCTGATGGTGAAGTGACTTTGGAAATTGATATTCAAAAATATAAATTGCCCCACCCGGCTTCAAAACTCGATCTACTTCGGCGACCACCTCATTCGGCTGCATCCAATGCCAGGCTGACCCAATCAGGATCAAATCCAAGGAGTGATCAGCAAGAGGAATATTCTCTGCCTTGGAACACTGAATGGACTCGATTTCATCAAGACCTTTAAATCGCTCCTTAGCCTCAGATAACATCGTTGCATCCACATCGATCAGGTGCATCCGGGTATTTGGATAAGAAGAACGTAAAAAAGACTCGGTCACGAGACCTGTTCCACATCCCAAATCTAGAACATGAAAATTTTGCTCCGGTTCTCTCGGGAGCATGAATGCACGAATGGGCAAAAAAAGTTCATCCGGGTAATCAAACCGGTATAAAACATAATCTTTTGATGAAAAAAGACTGGGATTCAAAACACTCACCAAGTCGCGCGTTTAAATTGAAACAAACCAACCATCAGGACCAATAGATTGGGAATTTGAAGTGCCGCCCAAGGTGGAACCACTCCGCTCTCAGCCAGCCAGATCGAACTAACCTGGATTTGCCAGTAAAGTGCCATAGTGATGAATGCAACCAAGAGAACATTCGCCCTTTTTCCACGGGTTTTTACAACACCAAAACCAATTCCCATGAAGGCAAACAAGATCGGGACCATGGCTACTGAAATTCGTCTCCAGAACTCCGTATCCAATTCCAAGCGCTCATTGGATTTCAAATCAGGGTTGGATCGCTTGGCCTGAAGATCTGAAATTTTCATCATTTTCGGCTTCATGCCGACCTTTCCGCGGGAACCGGGAATATCAAAAAAGATCTGATAGGTATCAAAATTCGCTAATGAATAAGACTGATGGCCAAGATCGCTTTGATGAATGCTTCCATCTTGAAGCTGTAGAACCAATCCTCCCACATCATCTTCATTCGGCTGCACTCGGATCAATTCACCTTTTTTTGAAATCACGGTCATTGGGTTTTTGGAATTTCTTTCATCAAAGATGAAAACTTTTTCCAGTTTACCAATCCGATGATTCACTCTTTCGGTGAACATCACCATATTGAAAAAGCTCGAAGAAAAAGTTCCCTCATTGATCGATGTAAAAAATTTTCGATTTCCAATTTTCATCAAAACCTGTCGAGAAGCAACTTCAGACCAAGGAGTC
>CAZZLF010000314.1:0-2834 GCA_964654965.1 uncultured Bdellovibrio sp. | reverse complement strand
CCATGTCTCTTGAAGAAAAAGATCAATGGTGGCTGAAGAACGTCTATCGAGGCAACATGCCTCAGTTGAATCTTCGTTCAGCGCTGACGGGAATGATCCTAGGTGGAATCCTTTCCTTGACGAACTTATATGTCGGCATCAAAACCGGCTGGACTCTGGGAGTGGGAATTTCCTCAGTCATTCTCTCATTTGCAATGTTCAAACTGTTTTCCAAATTAAACTGGGGCAAGGAAATGTCGATTCTGGAAAACAATGCCATGCAGTCGATTGCAACCAGCGCCGGCTACATGACCGCACCTTTGGTTTCTGCAATTCCAGCTTATATGATTGTGACCGGAAACCTGATTCCGATGGAACGCACTTTGATCTGGATGATCCTGCTTTCGATTCTCGGTGTATTGTTTGCGTTTCCGTTGAAAAAAAGATTCATCAATGATGAACAGCTTCCGTTTCCGGAAGGTTATGCTGCTGGAATTGTCTTAAGCAATCTTCATGATGAAAAAGGCGGAAAAGACGGTATTTTAAAGGCAAAAATTCTGGGCGGCGGAGCAGGCGTTTCCGCATTGCTTGAAACTCTTCGCAATGAATCCGTCATGACATCCCTGAAGATGAAGTTTCTTGCCATTCCTGAATATTTTGATGATTTCATTTATCGTTTTGCGACTCCGACCATTTTGGGGACTCCCCTCAAGGACATGACCATTCGAATGGAAACCTCCATCGTAATGATCGGCGCTGGCGGAATCATGGGAATCAAGACCGGTGCCTCACTTCTCATTGGCGCGATCATCAATTATTTTCTGCTCGTACCGATCATGATCAAAAATGGAGTGATTGAACACGCCAATTTCAAATCGATTACGATGTGGTCACTTTGGGGTGGCGTTTCGATGATGACGACGGCTTCGCTTTTCTCTTTTCTTTCTAAACCTGCGGTATTCACTGAAGCCTTTTCTAAATTTTTCAACCGCAAAAAACGAAAGAAAAAAGATGTACTCGAAGCCATTGAACTTCCGATCTGGATTTCAGCTGTGGGTATTCCGGTGATAGGGGGATTAGTGGTGATCCTCGGTCATGAATGGTTTAATTTTGGAATTTTGGAAGGTGTGATTGCGATTCCTCTTATTTTTGTATTCACATTAATTGCGGTGACTTCAACCGGTTTAACTTCAGTCACTCCATCCGGGGCATTGGGAAAACTAACCCAACTCACCTATTCGGTCATTTCACCAGGCAATATCCCGACCAACTTGATGGCAGCAGGAATCAATTCCGAAGTTTCTGGAAATGCCTCAAACCTGTTGATGGACATTAAGCCGGGATACATGCTCGGCGGCAAACCAAGACAGCAAGCACTGGGGCACATTCTTGGAATTTTTGCGGGAGCATTCGTAGCCGTTCCGGTTTATTACGCGATTTTTCACGGCGATATTTCCCTTTTTACCTCTGAGCAGCTTCCGATGCCGAGCGTGACCATTTGGAAGGCAGTCGCTGAAGTGCTCACGAAGGGACTTTCAGCCCTTCACCCATCTGCCCAAACCGCTGCGATCGTAGGGGCCACTCTCGGATTGATTTTGGAATGGCTCAACGTGAGATCCAAGGGTAGATTCCCGATCTCGGCTGTCGGTCTCGGACTGGCTTTTGTCTTGAAATTCACTGACTCGATCGCCATGTCAACCGGAGCACTTCTCGTCTGGTATTTCAGTCGAAAATACAAAGAAGGCACCAAAAAGCACAAAATCTTTGTCGAAAACTCTGAAACTCTTTGCGCAGGAGTAATTGCAGGAGGATCCATTATCGGGATCATCTTGATTATTCTTGAAACCGTGGTGTTCGCGAAATAAGATACCGGCCTATGTCTCAAACCAAAGTTGCAGTCGTCACTGGAGGTTCCAGCGGCATTGGTCTTTCCATTCTCAAAAACCTTGAAGCATCGGGCATTCGCGCGATCAGCTGGGATATTCAAGCTCCGCAAGATTCATCCGTTCCTTTTGTGAACTGCGATGTGACGAGTGAAGAAAAAGTAAAAATGGCATTGTTCGAAACCGAAAAAAAATTCGGAGCTGTCGACATCCTCGTCAACAATTGCGGACTGCAGTTCATGTCACCCGTGGAAGAGTTTCCCATCGAAAAGTGGAACCAGCTCATTGGTATCATGCTCACGGGTTCCTTTCTTTGCACCAAGCACGTCATTCCAGGAATGAAATCCAGAAAATGGGGCCGTATTATCAATATTTCCAGCATTCATGGAAAAGTGGCCAGCCCTTTCAAGGCGGCTTACGTTGCTGCAAAACACGGTGTTCTGGGATTTGCAAAAGTCGTAGCATTGGAAACTGCCGAACACGGAATCACCGTAAATTCGATCTGTCCCGGCTTTGTGGACACGCCACTCATGCGCGCTCAGATGAAAAAACAGGCTGAACTCAATCAAATGAGTGAAAAAGATGTTGCTCTCGAAATCATGCTGAAGCCTGCATGCATCAAGGAATTCACCACTACGGATCAAGTTGCTTCTTTCGTAAAATTCCTGATCAGCGATTCTGCCTCCACGATCACCGGCGAAGCATTCAACCAGTCCGGCGGTTGGGGCATGGGAGTCTGATTCCGTTATTTATTTTACAAAGTTCTGAAGAACATATTCGAGCGCTTCATCCTTGCTCTTCAATTGTCCCTCCATGAACAAATCCTCGATCGTGTCGAGAATTTCGGTGAACTGGCGTCCGGGCAACATTCCCATCTTCACCAGATCATCCCCCGTAATCAGCGGTTTCATCTCAAATCTCTTTTTGGCCTCGGGGTAAATCTTTTTTACGAATTCCAGCCCAGCCTGATTC
>CAZZLF010000313.1:0-2836 GCA_964654965.1 uncultured Bdellovibrio sp. | reverse complement strand
GTGCTTTATATTGCCAATCATGGCGGCCAGATTCCATTGGATGCAATGATGATCGGGCTTTCCCTGTTGCTGGAATCAGAACCTCCTCGAATTGCAAGAGCCATGGTTGAACGTTGGGTTCCCACGGTTCCATTTGTCAGTAGTCTGTTTACTCGTCTGGGTTCGATGATCGGTGACCCCAATAATTGCCGAGAGCTTCTTCATCATGATCAATCGGTCATGGTTTTTCCTGAGGGGGTTAGAGGATCTGGAAAACTTTTCAAGGAGCGTTACCAACTTCAGAAATTTGGTACTGGATTCATGAGGCTTGCCTTGGAAACAAAAGCGCCGATCATTCCAGTGGCTGTGATTGGAACGGAAGAAACCTATCCCAGTCTCTACAACTTTAAGCAGCTGGCAAAAGTATTAGGAGCACCTTATTTTCCGATTACTCCGTTTTTTCCGTTGTTTGGACCATTAGGGTTGGTTCCACTTCCATCAAAAATCACTGTGCGTTTCGGTAAACCGATCTATTTTGATGGAAATGAAAACGAGCCTGAAGAAACAATCCGCGAAAAAGTTCAGAAGGTTAAAGAAGCACTCCAGGCTGAAATCAATCTCGGGCTAGAAATTCGAGGAGACCGTATTTTTTCGGGAGCAGCAAAATGAATGAGATCAAAAGTGAAAAGCCGAAAATTCTGATCACCGGAGCTTCCAGTGCAATTTCGAGACTGGTTGCTGGCGCTCTTTCACCAAAATATGATCTAGTGGGAGTGGATCCAAGGCCTGCACCAAGAGACTCCCATTTTCCTGGTGAATTCATCGTCGCTGATTATCACAGTCGTAAACTCGATGAGGTTTTTCTCAGATATAAATTTGATACGGTCATGCATCTTGGCAGGATCCGAGAAAGCCAAAAGTACTCCACCCAATATCGGTTTCAAATGAATGTAATTGGAACCCAGAAGCTTCTTGATCTTTGTAAGTTGAACGAAGTGAAGAACCTCATCGTTTTGAGTACGTACCATGTTTATGGTGCCCATCGCTTAAATGCACTTCAGCTTTCTGAAGATGCCCCTTTGCGCGCTTCACAGAGTTTTCCAGAGTTAGTCGATGCTGTGGAACTCGACCATGCGGCAACCACCTTCATGTGGAAAAATCGCGAAATTCGAACTACTGTTTTGCGTCCGACCAATGTCATTGGTAAGCACATTCGAAACACGATCTGTTCGCTTTTGCGCTCTGGAGTTTGCCCCAAGATTTTCGGATTTGACCCGCTCATGCAATTCATTGATGAGAAAGACCTAGCCCGAGCATTGGTGCTGACCTTAGAGCAGCCCGTATCCGGTGTTTTCAATGTCGCCGGAGAAGGTGTGGTTGCTTATTCCCATGCCATTCGGCATGCAAATGCAGTTTCTGTTCCTCTTCCTCCGTTTGTCACATCAGGATTAGTGAGGATCCTAGCAGAAATGAGCAAGATGAACCTTCCGCCGTATTTGATGGAGTTTTTTAAATACCCAACCATCATTAATGACGACTCTTTTCGAGCTAAGTTTGGGTACATGCCTAAGGTCAAAACGGTCCAAAGTTTGAAAAACTTGGGTGCACCCACTGAGCGAAGGTGGAAAGCTCCCGAGAGTGGCCTGGATGAGTCAGTCTGATTTGCCTTTGATTTCAATGACTTATATTTTTTAAACTCTCTTTATTTATTTGTGTTTTTTACCCTGTTTTCATGGTACTTCATGGGGCGTGAAAAAGGCCTTATTTTCCTTATTTTGCCTGATGTTCTTGGGTAGTGGATGTGGAAGCAATCCTTATGTGGAGCTGTCCAATGCCATACGACACGACCCCGTTTCTGATGAGGGAAGTGTTCCCAATGCCGAACAAATCGAAGCTGCGCAGAATGGAAAACTCACTTGTCCTTTTACTGGAGAATGCTCACCAGCGGTGGTGCTCGTGTCGGTTGCTACAGGAAAAGGTGTCAGTCGCTGTACAGGATTTTTAATTGGTTCAAACCGTATTCTTACCAATGATCATTGCCTGAAGGGAAACCCTGAACTGCAAAAAGATTGCTCAAAATATGTTTTTATTCATTTTACGGATCAGGTGAATCGCACTTGTTTGAAAATCATTCATCGTTCTGATTCAAATCTAACTGAAAATCCTGATTATGCATTGATTGAATTGAATGAACCTGTTCAGGATCGTTCTTCCCTTAAAGTTTCAAAGCGTGGGTTTCGCAATCATGAGAAAGCTTCGATTTATCGTGTTCAAATGACCAAGGATCCTATTTCGGGAAGTTTTGATGGAATTCAAACTCGGATGGAATGTGAAGCAAGTTATAGAACTCTCATGAACGTGAATGTCAGTTCTTCTTATGTTCCAGTGATGACCTTCGGTGATTGTTCCATTGTCAATGGTAACTCAGGATCTCCGATTCTCAACTCGTACGGAGAAGTCGCAGCAATTAATCAGGGATTTTTATCCATTAAAAATGAAGTTTTCATCGAACAGTTGAAGCATTATCTGTTGGACGGCTCTTACGGACAAACCGCATTGGGAGCCCAAACCCGATGCATGCCCGAACTTGTCGGAGATGAAGCCCAAGCTTGTGAAAAAGTAAAACCCATTCTCGGCTATTTTCCCAAAGACTACTTGAAAACATTCAATGAGTTTTCCATGTCCATTCTTCCTTCAATTTACTCACGATTGAATTGGACAGAATTTTCTTCCGGTCTTACCAATCATAAGTCATTTGTTACTTTACCGAAGTGTATTGGTTCCAAAGATTTTCAAAACAAGCGTTTTTCTTTTACTTCAAGCTTAATGAGGTATAGAGAAGGTTTTAATTCAAAAT
>CAZZLF010000312.1:0-2849 GCA_964654965.1 uncultured Bdellovibrio sp. | reverse complement strand
CCGTGACCAAGACTATAAAGCGAAGCAGAAACCAATTGCAGTTTTCTAAACCAGCCGTCAATGGCACGAGGCTTACCCGACTGAACCAGGAACCGAATCAATTTCATTAATAAAAAACCGAGAATCAAGCCAAGCATCGGGGATCCAATGATCGAAAGACAAATCTTCGTCAGACCAGCAACATTCAGCGCTCCCATTCCAGCCTTCGCGATTGCGGTCCCCACTAACCCCCCAATCAGCGCATGGGATGAACTAGAAGGAAGCCCCCAGTACCAAGTGATCAAATTCCAAGAAACGGCTCCGATCAGGGTCGATAAAACAAGGGTGGTATCGGCAACCGAAGGATCGATCACGCCTTTACCGACAGTTGAAGCAACCTTGAGTTCGAAAAACAAGAAAGCAATGAAATTGAAAAAACCGGCCCAAAGCACTGCCCAATGAGGTTTTAATACTTGGGTTGCAACAATGGTGGCTACGGAATTAGCAGCGTCATGAAATCCATTGATGAAGTCGAATGCCAGGGCAAGCAAAATGGCAAATATCAGCAGCGTCGAATATTCCATGAATCGCCTCTTTCTTGAAAATCAAGTTTTATCTAGAACAATGGATTCCACAATTCGAGCCACGCGTTCGATCTGATCGGATATCCGTTCCAGAATCAGGATCATGTCCCGCTCTTTCAAGATCTGAGAAATGTTTGATCCAGAATCATAAAGTGAAGCTAAGGACGTACGCATGGAATGATCTGCCGATTTTTCAATTTTATGAATCTTGGCAATGATTTTTTCGATCTGTTCTGGAGAGTCAATTTCATCCAATCGATGAATGAGCTCTTTAAATTCATGTGCACACTCAGTGGTGAGTTTAACCAGATGAGTTGCTCCGTCAGACATCCCCGTCATACCATAGCTGTGAAAACGCTGGGATGCCGCATGATAAAGATCGATCACTTCATCGGCTGCCACAAACAGGGCATGTAGATCGTTACGCTCAATTGGGGTGATAAAGGTATCTGCCAATAATCGAATTGAAGAACGAACATGATCATCTGCTTTATGTTCCAGATCGGCGATTTTTTCTGAAACATCTTTTGACGAATTTTTTGAATCGAGAAACCTTTCAAATTCCTGAGCCACACTCCAAGAGAGGTCGGCCATCTGGGACAAAATTTTAAAAAAATCAGGCTGTTTAGGAAAAAAGCGCTTCATGACCATATGAAGAATATTTTAATTTGAATCTGCGCAAAGTCAAAGCCGAACTCCATAAACTGACGCAATCCTAACAAATGTCACTTTTTGGTTCAAACCTGTCAGATTGACAACGAATAATACTGGGTTAACTTAGGGAATATGAAATTCAAACCAGGACTCGTATACGGATCGGCCCTTCAAGACCTCTATCAATATGCCAAAGAATCCAAATTTGCTCTTCCGGCAGTGAACGTTGTTGGCACCAATTCCATCAACGCGGTGTTGGAAACAGCGAAATCCGTAAACTCTCCGGTGATCATTCAATTTTCTAACGGAGGCGGCCAATTTTACGCCGGAAAAAGTCTTAAACTCGCTCACGATCATGCGGCTGTACTCGGCTCGGTCAGCGGAGCTCAACACATTCAACTCTTGGCAGAACACTACGGTGTTCCGGTAGTAATTCATACCGACCACGCTGCAAAAAAACTACTCCCTTGGATCGACGGCATGCTCACCATGAGTGAAGCTCACTACAAACTCAATCACAAGCCTCTCTTTTCTTCTCACATGCTGGATCTTTCGGAAGAGTCCCTACAAGAGAACATCGAGATTTCCGCCAAATATCTCAAGCGGATGCAGGGTGTGGAAACCTCGATAGAAATCGAACTTGGAGTGACGGGGGGTGAAGAAGATGGAGTCGACAACACTCACGTCGATAATGCAAAACTCTATACTCAACCTGAAGATGTGGCTTATGCCTACTCTCACCTGAAGGAAATCGGAAAAGGCTTTACCATTGCCGCTTCTTTCGGAAACGTTCATGGTGTTTACAAGCCTGGCAATGTGAAATTAACTCCAGTTATTTTGAAAAATTCCCAAGAATACATTCAAAACAAGTTTGGCACCGGACCAAAACCAGTGAATTTTGTTTTCCATGGCGGGTCTGGATCGACTCAGGAAGAAATTCGCGAAACTCTTGATTACGGGGTAATCAAGATGAACATCGACACCGATATGCAATGGGCATACTGGGAAGGTGTGAAGAATTACTATATCGAGAAAAGCGCCTATCTACAAGGCCAGCTCGGAAACCCAGAAGGTCCGGAAGCTCCTAACAAAAAATACTACGATCCACGCGTTTGGTTGCGTAAGGGCGAGGAAAATTTTGTAAAAAGACTGAAAGCTTCTTTCGAAGATTTAAATAACATCAATCGCAACGCTTAATCACTGCCGGACATGACCGTTGCCGGTGACAATAAAACGAGTTGTGGTCATTTCTTCAGCACCCATTGGGCCGTAGGCGTGCAGTTTTGACGTGGAAATTCCCAATTCTGCACCTAATCCCAGCTCGCCTCCATCATTGAAGCGGGTCGAAGCATTGATGACGATACAGCTGGAATCGAGTGCATTCATAAAATCTTCGATGACTTTGGGATCTTTTGCCAGAATCGACTCTGTATGATGAGAGGAATATTTTTGGATATGCTCAATTGCTTCGTGGTGATTTTTAACCCACTTGATGGACAAAATCTTGTCCAACCACTCGGTGGCAAAATCACTGTCTTTAGCAGGATCTTTCAGTTCCACTCCAGCATCTTTTAAGGCTGCAACGACTTCAGAATTTCGCGGATAATTTTCATGAAGAATTAAGGTTTCAAG
>CAZZLF010000311.1:0-2857 GCA_964654965.1 uncultured Bdellovibrio sp. | reverse complement strand
ATGCCAATGTTGATTGCGGGCATCGATCGTGAGCAAGCCATGACTAAGGCAAAAGATATTTTGGCTTACGTTGGGTTGAAAGATCGGATGGAGCATCGCCCCGCAGAATTGTCTGGCGGTGAGCAGCAACGGGTGGCAATTGCTCGTTCTGTCGTGATGCGTCCTAAATTAATTCTTGCTGATGAAATGACGGGTAATCTGGATTCTGAAAATGGGCGACGAGTGATTGATCTTTTGTTGAATTTAAACCGTGAAATGGGGATTTCTATACTGCTGGTCACCCATGATCATAGCGTTGCCAGCCGGATGAAGAGAGTAATCACGATGAAAGATGGAAAAATTCAAAGTTCGTGATAAGACATTAACTCAGTGAAATTTTTGACATCATTCGCCGCATCATGTTTTTTATTCCTTGGATTCTGCACCGTTGCGCATGCTTCTCCTGAAAAAATTATTGAAGTCAAAACCGATGGTCTTCAGCGGATTGAGCGCGATGCAATTTTAGAAAAAATTACATCCAAGCCTGGAAAGCTCTATCAAGAATCCAGCATCCGTCAGGATATCGAAGCTCTCTATGAAATGGGTTACTTCGATAATATCGAAATTAAAAAAGAAGGAACAGCTACCAGCGGTCTTGTTCTTACTTTTGCATTCAAAGAGCGCCCGATCATTAATGAGATCATCTTTGAAGGAAATGAAAAAATCAGCACCACCGATCTTGAAGAAGTGATCAAAATCAAGAAATGGTCCATTCTCGATGTCAACAAGGCTCGAAACGATGTTGAGTTGCTGCAAAAGCATTACGAAGAAAAAGGATACTACCTTGCTCACATTGATTACGAAGTTCGACAGGACAAAGCCGGCGAAGTAAAGCTGGCTTACAAGATTTCCGATTACGACAAGGTTGAAATTAAACAAATCGTTTTTCTAAATAACCACGCCTTTTCAGATGAAAAATTAAAATCAGTTTTTGCCGAAACCAAAGAAGGTTCCTCGTTGAGTTTTCTCTCCAGTTCCGGAACCTTCAAAGAAGCTTCATTCAAGGTCGATCTTCAGCGATTGACTTATTTTTACCTCGAAAGCGGTTACTTAAAGTTCCGATTTGAAAATCCAATCATCACCGTCAGTGATGATAAGAAATTTGTTTATATTTCTGTTTTCGTGGAAGAGGGCCATCCTTATCAGATCGGCTCTTATGGATTCAGCGGCGATCTATTGTTTCCCAAAGAGGAGCTGAAAAGCGAAATCAAGCTTCTTGAGGGCCAGTTATTCACCGTTACGGCTCGAAATGCCGACATTCAGCGTTTGTCTGAAAAATATCAGGATCTTGGCTATGCATTCGTGAACGTGATTCCTCAGATGGACTTCAATGATGAATCCAAAACGGTTGCGATTGACTATTCCTTCGAAAAAGGAAGTTTGGTCCACATCAATGAAATTCGAATTGTTGGAAATACTAAGACGTACGACAAGGTCATTCGCCGGGAACTTCGAATTCATGAAGGCGAGCTATTCAGCGGGTCGAAACTTCGAATTTCTAAAGAGCGGGTAGAACGACTTGGTTTTTTTGCGCCAGGAGAGGTTTTGTTCAACCAGGTTCCGGTTAAAGGCGCTGAAGACAAGATTGATATTGAAATCGTGATTAAGGAGCGCTCAACCGGAAGTATTACTCTTGGTGCCGGCTTTAGCTCCGTACAAGGTTTTTTCTTTCAAGGAAAGATTCAAGAAATCAACTTACTCGGTCGAGGACAAAATCTTGGTTTTGAAACTCAATGGGGTAAAGACGATATCGTTCGCAGCTTCAGTCTTGATTTCATGGATCCTTACGCATTTGATACGAATTGGAGTGCTGGGTTTAGTCTATTCATGACGAACTCACCGATTCCCGATCGTTATCTGGTTCGACGTTCTGGATTCAATTTGAGAATGGGATATCCACTTTCAGATTATGTTCAGGGTTTCTTCACCTATAAATTTGAACACCTTCGTATCTTGACGAATTATGCTCGTGCCGCAACGGCAGCTGCTCCGGCAATTGTGGCTGATGATTCCTTGGATAAAGGAAATCTTTCTAGTGTCGTGTTAAGCGTCGTTCGAGACAAGCGAAATAACCGTTTTGAGACCACCGACGGAAACTATCAAAACCTTTCAGTTGAGTTTGCGGGATTGGGCGGAGTGAAAAATTTCTCAAAAATGACCTTCAATAATCGCTACTACAATAACTTCATCGGCAAGTTTGTTTTTAAAAACAGTACTGAATTTGGGGCGATGATCAATACGGGTGGCCGAGGAATTCCTCCGGCTGAAAAGTTTTATCTGGGTGGGCCATGGAACATGCGAGGATTTGAAGCATTTTCCCTTTCGCCTGTGATTATGCGCGGGGTAAATACTGTTGAAAAAATCGGTGGATCTGCTGAGTTTTTCTCCCTATTTGAGTTAGAGCACCCATTGATCAAGGAGGCTGGATTAAAGTGGGTTCTATTTTACGATGTGGGTAATACCTTCATGAGTGTTCCATTTTTCACTCAAGGCCAGGATTTCAACCTGAAGCAAAACTGGGGCTTTGGGTTTCGATGGTTCTCACCGCTTGGGCCATTGCGGTTTGAGTGGGGTTTCCCTATTCGTCCTGGAAAAATCCTGACCAAAAATTTACCGGAAGAGTCCCCAATGTTCATTTTCCTTATCGGACAACCATTTTAGGATACTGTTAACCCAATGAAAGGAATCAGAAGTATGAAACCATTAACCACTTTTGCCTTCATCGTAAGTGCACTAGTCTTGAATTCAGGAATTGCGAATGCAAGCGAGATCAAGATCGGCATCATCGACATGCAGCGCACCATCCAGACATCCCCTA
>CAZZLF010000310.1:0-2857 GCA_964654965.1 uncultured Bdellovibrio sp. | reverse complement strand
GAGCCAAGATAAATCAGGTCGTAAATGCATGACGGTGTTTTGACTACCACGGTTTGAAACTTTCTTTTTTTGCTGAAGTACAATCCCTCGGCAGTGGTTTCCAATGCCGTAAAGCCGGAAATGGAAATATCTTTTTCAGAAACATCGTTGAGGATTTCCCATTGCGAGAGCATGTCTGCAGTGATTTCTTTCAGGCTTTTGTCTTCTTCAGGATTTTTTCCACGACAAACTGAGTTAAAGGAAATCACCGATGCGGTTTTCACTGACTGCCATGCCCGATCAGGCATTTGGGTCGAAGTCTCCTGTTTTCCGGTTTCGATGCGTTTCCAATTTTGGTCGAAAGATTCGAGGGAAGGGATCACGATGCGATCGGCTTTTTCATCCACGGGAGAAATATCACCGACCAAAAGATGACTCAGGCTGCAGCCAGAGCCGGTGAGTACAGCCAAAAAAACAACAGCGCCAAAGTATAAACTGTTTTTCATCAGACTGATTCAAATTTAGCAGGAAAAACTAAAAATTGCGAAATCTTTCATTGATCGCACTAAGCAAATTCTGCCACAATGGGAAATAGGTACCGGGTATTTGATGCCGACTAACACTACTATGGAAGGAAGTGAGTACCTTGAAGATCATGATCATGATCGCCGCAGGATGCGGAACATTGATGGCCTTTGCTGCCGATCCCAATTCCAACCAGGACTACGGTTCTGTTGAACTCCAGCGCCACTCAATGTTCACTCGATTGGTCATCACGCTTGATGACTCTTTCAAGCCAAACATCAAGAATGTAAAACAAGGCTTTGAAATTCATATTCCTTCCGCAAGCCTCATTGATATCGGTGTCCCTGTTTCAGAAAGTGCTGAATTTGGTAAAAAACTCGGTAAAATCGAGGATCAACGCATTTCGAATCTGGCAGTTTCTGAGAAAAAAGACGAGTTGGTGATCTTGGGAAAATATCGATTTCCAAGTGGAAAAGCCGCCTTGGTCAACCCTGAAATGGAACACTTTGATTTTTACCAGAGGGACTACGGAAAGTTTGTTGTGGATTTCTGGTATAAAAAGGGACCAACACTTGCTGAGGCAGAACGACAGAGAAAAATCGATCAAGCACGAAAAAATAATCAGACACGTCAAGAAATTCTAAAGAGTGAAGATGAGCTGTTAGCAGCCCGTGAAAAAAGGATTCAAGAATCAAAAAATGACTTAAAATTCTGCGATTCCCCCATCAGCAAGGAAAATACTATTTGGATCAAATACCGTGCTGAACATCCAACCTTGGATTTTAGTCAATACTTTCCTGAGTTTGTTCCTGATCATGACTTCGCTTACCAAGAGCCGGAAGGCAACGATGAGGAAAAAAGAATGGTGCGATTGGCGCTCAAGCTTTCGCGTGAAAATAAGAGTGCCCTGGCCATCAAAACGATCGAGTTTCTGAAAAAAAGTTATCCTCAATCGAAATATCTCGAAGAAATGGAATTCCTGAAAGCCAGCTCCTTTTATCGTCTTGACCTTCAGGAACAGGGAAAACAACTGTTGATGGAGCTTTCCAAGCTTTCGAAGGGAAGTAGTGTCGCTGTTTCTGCAACTGCGTTTCTCGGAATGCAGTCTTTCAAAAAGCAAGAATGGTTAAGTTCTTTAGATTTATTCATGCACATTCTGAAAGAAAACCCTAAGCATCCAGATGCATGGCTTTTTCATTATGCCGTTGCAGAAAGCCTTTATCAGATCAGGCAATATGATCAAGCTCGGGTTGAATATGAATGGATTGTGAAAAATAGCGATAAAAAGAATGTTCGTTATGAGGCCGGTTGCAAACTCGGAGATCTTTATTTTAATCGCAATCAATATGCTCAGGCGATTCAAGCCTATTCGACGATGATAAGAAATAACCCAAATGGATATGCCGAGTATCCTCATGTTTTCATGAATTTGGCAGAATCATTTTTTCAATTGGATGAATTTGAAAAAGCGGAAGAAAGTTTTTCGAAATATCTTGAATACGGAAGATCCTTGCCGAACGCCTGGAAGGCAAGTTTGAGAATTGCTGAAATTCGTTCCATGAAAGCACCGGGAAGCTTTGAAAAGTACTTCACTGAAACGGTGAATCGATATCCGATGACTCCGGGGGCAGCCGTTGCACGCTTAAGAATGCTACCGTGCGGAAATCATGGTGGGTTTGACCTGGCCAGTGCCACCCGTTTTATTGATTCAGACGAAGTGAAAAAAGGTGATGATTCCGGTAATTTTTATGCAACATCACTTGCTGAACTCAGAATGCTTACTGAGATTCGTTCCTTACTTTCTTTCGGTCAGGATCTGAAAGCAATTGAAAAAGGAGTTTTAGGACTTCGTGAAAATCCTTCTATTGAAGTCAGGCACATGATTGAAAGAGCGATGGTCGGAGGACTGAAGCGTTTACTTGAAAAACAGGTTACCGAAGGGGATTACTATTCTGCCATTGCCACCTATGAAAAGTACGGTGACTATCTTCCCGGCGCAAATTACGATCCGGTAAGTGATGATCTTCGTCTTAAAATTGCAAAATTTGCTTCCGATAAAAAACTGGATGCGTTGGCGTTAAAATTGATCGAGCCCTATCGTAATGGCGACCAGATCGGTCTGAAAAAAGCTGCAGAAGAAATCCAAAAAAATCTCAAATTGGAAAGTACCGGCGGAATGGAAAACCGGATACTACTCGAAGCCAAAACCATCTGGAATGATGAGCATTTTGATATCAAGGATGAAAAAAATGCGGCTCTATTTTTAGAAAAACTATCTCAGATTCGTGACATCTCAGCCTTATCGTTCGATCGGGACTTGCTAAAAGCACTCTATTTTACTGAAAAAGAAAAC
>CAZZLF010000309.1:0-2859 GCA_964654965.1 uncultured Bdellovibrio sp. | reverse complement strand
TCCCATGAAAATATTTTTTCTCAAAAAGCCGCAGATGGTGAGCGCCTCGACCAACACCGTCGCATGACCCGAATGTTCAGTAATCTAGTCATGACCAATTCTAGTGGGATTGATGCAATCAAGGATTCCATTCGTAACGGCAGGGTCTATTTTGTTTTGGAAGGTTTGGGGTCCCCGCAGGGTCTGGATTTTCACGGAATGAAAAATGGAACCGATATCACCGAGATGGGTTCTACCATGACCGTTTCACCAGGAGAGGCTTCTGAACTTTCGTTTTCCCAGCCAAGCGTGATTTCTTCATTTCCTGGAATGGACGGAGAATTCAATCCCGCAATTTATTCCGAACTTCATTTTATCGATTCCTCTGCGAAGGAATCAGTGGTGGCTACCTCAGCGAATGGTACTCTGGTTTATCGAGATCCTCCTGCAGGACATTACCGAATCCATTCCTACATCGTTCCTTTGCATTTAAAAGATCTGGTGCTGAAGGCTAGTTATGCAGAAAAAGCCTATCCTTGGATTATTTCTAATGCGATCAAGGTGCAACGATGAGCAAGCGGTTTCGGTTTTTGAAAATCGTGCTGATGTTCTTGTTTGCGACCCCTTTCGCATTTGCAACCGATTCGAGTGCGGTATCCGAATACCGACAAGCGTTCACCACTGGAATTTCGGTTCCACAACCCCTGACAATAGGCTGGGAATTGGATGACCTTTCCATTCCCCAGCTTCATTATTTTGCAGAAGGCGGTTATTTCTATTTACCGCTTTCCACCCGGTTAAAAGACATCTCGATTTGGAGCATTCAGGCTGGAGCTCGCTATTTTCCATTTCAAAATTGGCTCTATTTTTCCGGAGCTTTGGGATTCAGACACATCGGTCTTGGGGCTGACATTTCCAGTCTCAAGATGGACGGAGTTTCTCTCGCCAATGATGCAAATTTATCCTTAAATGCTGCGGTGGCGAATTTGTGTGCGGGCGGTCAATGGTTTTTAAGTCCTCATGTGGCTTTATCTGCTGAATTGGGCCTTCAATTGCCTATTCCTGGTTTGCACGGAGGATCAACAACGATCGTTCAAGATGTGCCGGATGGAACCGACCTCAGTGTGGATGATGCCGATGCCCTTCGAAGAATCACCGGCATGTCGCTTCCACAAATTGCGCTGATTCGTTTCATTTGGTATATTCAGTAGCTATGGCAAAACCTAAGTTCGCGTTCTCGATGAGTCGAGTTTCTAAAATTTATCCACCCAATAAACAAGTTCTTCGGGACATTTCGCTCTCGTTTTTTTACGGAGCCAAAATCGGGATTCTCGGATTAAACGGTGCCGGTAAATCGACCCTCATGAAGGTCATCGCCGGTGAAGAAAAAAATGTGAACGGGGAAGTGTTGCCTTCTGACGGAATCACTTTTGGTTATCTGAAACAGGAGCCTGATCTCGATCCGACTAAAACCGTGCGCGAAGTGGTGATGGAAGGAACCGGAGAGCTCGGCCGTGATTTGAAACGCTTTGAAGAAATTGGTTTGAAGTTTGCTGATCCGGAACTCGATCCGGATGAAATGACCAAATTACTCGAAGAGCAAGCTGCCATTCAGGAACGGATTGAAGCTAAAGACGGCTGGGATATCGATCGCAAACTCGAAGTTTCGATGGAAGCCCTTCGTTGTCCGCCAGCCGATACCATGATCAAGAATCTTTCCGGTGGTGAGCGCCGTCGTGTAGCTCTTTGCCGTTTGCTCATTCAGCGTCCTGACGTTTTGTTGTTGGATGAGCCGACCAACCATTTGGACGCCGAATCGGTCGCATGGCTTGAGGATTTCCTTCAAAAGTATGAAGGAACCGTCATCGCCGTCACCCACGATCGTTATTTTCTCGATAATATTGCCGGTTGGATCCTTGAATTGGATCGCGGACATGGAATTCCTTGGGAGGGAAACTACTCGAGCTGGCTTGATCAAAAACAACAACGTCTTGCACTCGAAGAAAAACAAGAATCCAAACGTCAGAAGACTTTGGCCCGCGAGTTGGAATGGATTCGCATGAGCCCGAAAGCGCGCCAAGCAAAGAGTAAGGCCCGCGTGACGGCGTACGAGCAATTGCTCGCTGAAAACCAAGGCGGTAAGCGTGATGAGGAAATGGAAATTTTCATTCCTGCAGGTCCTCGCCTCGGTGGTGTCGTGCTTGAAGCCAATGGCATCAGCAAGAAATTTGGTGACAAAGTTCTGTTTGAAAATCTGGATCTCAAAATTCCTCCTGGAAGTATCGTCGGAATCATTGGCGGTAACGGAGCGGGTAAGTCGACTCTCTTCAAGATGATGACCGGTCTTGAAAAGCCAGACAGTGGAACCATTCGCGTGGGTGATACCGTGAAGCTTGCCTATGTCGATCAATCGCGTGAAGCGCTTGACCCGAATGTGACCGTTTGGGAAGAAATTTCAGAAGGTAAAAATGAAACCATTACTCTCGGTAACCGCGAAGTATCTTCGCGCTCGTACTGCGCGCGATTCAACTTCTCGGGTAGTGACCAGCAAAAACAAGTCGGTGTACTTTCGGGCGGTGAGCGTAACCGCTTGCACTTGGCAAAAATCCTGAAGGCTGGCGCGAACGTTATTCTTCTCGATGAGCCGACAAACGATCTCGATGTGAACACGCTTCGAGCTCTCGAAGAGGCACTCGTGAATTTTGCCGGAACTGCCATGGTGATTTCGCACGATCGCTGGTTCTTGAACCGCATCGCGACCCACATCATCGCATTCGAAGGCGATTCCAAGGTGGTGTTCTTCGAAGGGAACTATCAAGACTACGAAGAAGATAAGAAACGCCGTTTGGGCCCGGATGCATTGATGCCAAAACGAGTCCG
>CAZZLF010000308.1:0-2863 GCA_964654965.1 uncultured Bdellovibrio sp. | reverse complement strand
GATTGCATGGAGTAGCCCACGACATCAGCAGTACCCGCAATCTGTATGTATTCCTTTGATTGGTACTTCACTGGGTATTCGACATTCATGCGATCGCAGATACCTTCAATGTGCCAAATCTCGTTCAAGTAATCCAACGCCATCTGACAATCATCAGCAGTCAGTATCACGCCTTCGATCTCTTCGCCAACAAACTTCATAGGGTCAGAGTCGAGTTGGTAGCAAGTCTCTGCCAGCGCGTGAATCGCAGTACCGAGCTGCGCGGCTTCGCCTGACGGTTTGAATGGGACTTGAGCGCAGAGCTTCACAGAGCCAGGACAAGCAATCCACCTTGCTGATGCCGATGGTCTTAGCTTTCGTTGTTTTGTTGCCATGTGTCTCTTTCCAAGTGATGGTCATTGATGATGATTTGATACGCGAGCTGCCGCATATCATGGCTGACAGCGTGACCCAAGTCTTCGGGGTCAAGGATGCGTTTAAGCAATACAACCTTGTCCTGATTGGCTTTGCGTTGTGCTTCCAACTGAGTGCCCAACCAGATGATGTGCTCGCGCATGACTTGTCTCTCTTTATCTTGCATGGTGTTTGCCCCAATATGCGATCAATGCACTGTCCGATCTGCCATCGTCCTTCACGCGCTTGAAGTCGGCTTGGTTGTTTGGAAATAGTTCCATGGCGCGTGCGCGGCTGGCATCTTTGCCTTGGCCACGGCCAACGGCTTTCACCCAAGTGGCAGGTGCAACATAGGTCACTGGCAACCTGAACGCGGCCAAGATGCCTTCGATCATGCCGAATGAACGGCCAAACGAAAACACGCTAGTGACACCTTGGCCAGCCATGGCGCTGACCTTTTCCACAAATACATGGGTGTCGTCTGAGTTGAAGTTGGCAAAGATGGCAGCCAACTCGCTGGCGCTGACCTGCCGCTTGGACTTGCCATTGCGCTCCACCGTCATGGTTGGCATATCAATGACGATCAGGCTGTCAGAGCCTGTGAGCACCGCCACCGCGCCTGAGAGGCCAGGATCAATCCCTATGATGCGGGTCATTTCACGGCATCCTCCATGGCTTTGTTGAGCACCTGCAACCGCGCTGAGATCAACGCATTGGCGGCCTGCTCCAACCGCACCACGGTGCTGTAAAGTGGCTCAGTTTGGCCGTTAACCCAGCGCGAGAGCTGTGCTTGGTCAATCTCTGCGACTCGGCACAAGTCCGACATACGGTAACCCGCTGCCTCGATCTTGTGCTTGATGTCGTGTATTGCTTTTTGTGATACTTTCATGTGTATGATGTTAACCATGTTTTGTGAAGATGGTCAAGTGTACAGGGAAAAAAGGGGATCAGCGAACCGATCCCCAAAGGCAACTGCGGGAAAGCATGACACCCGCAGAGACATTGTAAGGTATGGAATACTTGACTAATTTGTAGGCGATTTGACAGATATGCAAATACTGATATGATTTACTCATCAACAACTTGAAAGGTTTCTATGAACCACACACAACACGCATTCACGGTGGAGAACCACCGCAAGCTCGGCAAACGCGCCGAGGCCGCTTTTGACTACTTGCTGTGCCTTGCCATTGGCGTAGGCTTGGCTGCACTGCTTGTCGCATGGTGGTCATCATGAACAACCCAAAGGAGAAAACAATGTCTCAAACAATGCAAATGGAAATTGACCGCACTGTAAATAAGTTCACGCCACCCATGGAAGTTGGCGGTGGATTCCTCACCCGCGATGAATATGCCAAGTTAGCACGCATGGCGATCACCGAGGGCACGATGATCGGTTGGGCACACGCGGAGAACATGACAAGAGAGCGTATGCAGCGCAAGATCACCGAGCTGGAGCATGAGGTCAACATCTTGCGTGACCGCGTGAAAGAGGTTGAAATGGAATTGCTGGCGGTGCAAAAATGAGGAAACTGAATTGGCATCCACCAGTTGGAACAAAGATCACATGGCCAAATATTCATGTGTTTGACGCTGCATTTGTGCCGACTCGCGGTGCTGATGTGCAAGAGATTTGGCGCAAACACGGCTGGACACCCAAGTTCGGCAATGCGCCAGCGGTTGAAGAACCCACCCACAAATCTAAGGTACTGCGTGTATGGAAACAATAATCAATTTCTTGTTGGCCAGTTTGATTGGCGTTGTGATTGCTATCGTGGTGATCTTTTGCATTGTCAAGGTATTGCTGGACCAGACTGAGGACAAGTAAATGCCAAGACCAAAAACAGAGTTGACCATCAACCCAAAGATTGTCGGGGCGCGGTTGACGCAGGAACAATTCAAAGAATGGCGCAAATTGGGTGGCGGTCCTTGGCTGCGGAAATACCTGATTGAGAGTGCTGAGAAAAGGAACAACAAGAAATGATCGAAACCATTCGCACAATGTCTGGAAAGCAACACGGCCTGCGCGGTGACAGACAAACGATTGTGACTGTGGGCAAGATATATCGTTGTAGCATCTGCGGAAAGATGTTTGAGGACAAAGAAGAAGCAGACAGGCACGACAGGCGAGAACATGAAATCCGCAAGACTCCCCAAGGTGATTGATCTGCTTCAGCGCGTTGGCTGCACAGCGCCAGAGCTGGCGGCCAAGGTGTACTGCACCGAGAGGTCAGCGCAGCAGATGATCAACCGTCTGCGACTCGCAGGCACGGTCCACATACAAGAATGGCGCAGATCGGGCAGAGTGCTGGTGGCGGTATATCGCTACGGCATCGGCACTGATGCCGTCAAACCGCCACCGATGACCCCCATGGAGCGATTGCGTAGATTCAGAGAGCGCGAGTCACTGGACGATAAGGCTTTCCGCTTGGCGCGTGAAAGAGGTAAGAGATTAAAGCCACGGCGCGAT
>CAZZLF010000307.1:0-2903 GCA_964654965.1 uncultured Bdellovibrio sp. | reverse complement strand
ACGTTGAAAATTTGGGCCGAATTCGTGATGTCGTAAAAGTCACTGACGTCTACGCTCGCAACTTCCTCATTCCTAAAAAATTGGTTGTTCCTGCTAATGAAAATAATATTGCAGCAATTGAACACCAGAAGAAAATGCTTGATAAAAAGCGTGCTGCTGAAAAACTTTCTGCTGAAGAACTTGCTAAAAAAATCTCTGGATTCACTTGTAATATCACTCGCAAAGTGGGCGAAAAGGACAAACTTTTCGGCTCAGTTTCTACTGCTGATATTGCAGATGCATTGAAAGCCGGTGGAATTGAAATTGAAAAGCGCTCTATTCATTTAAAAGAGCCTATTAAATCCCTTGGCGTTCACACTGCTGAAGTAAAGCTACTCCCTGAAGTAACTACAAATCTAAAAATTTGGGTTATCAAAGAAGGAGCTTAACCCTTGTCTGAGAGCCAAGCATTATCGGTATCTCAAAGAAAAAAACTACCTCATGATTTAGACGCTGAACGGTCGGTGTTAGGGGCATTGTTAGTAAACAATGCATCTCTTGACCATGTTCGCGAAGAAGGCCTTGAGGAACGTGATTTTTTTCTTGATGCACATCAAAAGATCTTTGAAGTTGCCTGCTTGGTTTCTGACCAAGGAAGACCTGTAGATCTAGTTACGATCACCGACGCTCTTCGAAACCGAAATTGGTACGATGTAATTGGCGGAGTTTCTACATTAACCGGACTTTACGACCAAGCCTCCTTCCAAGTAGCCAACGTTGTCCATTACGCGAAAATAGTGAGAGAGAAGGCGCTTCAACGTCGCCTGATTCAAACCTGTTCGGACATCATGGATGAAGGCCTAACTGGTGTTGAAAATACCGAGTCCTACATCGATACTGCTGAAACGAAAATTTTTGAAGTTTCTCAAAAAAAGATCCAACGCTCATTTTCATCACTTGCTGAAGTGATTTCAGGAAACATGAGCAGAGTTCAAGAGCTTTTTGTTTCTGGAACACAAGATGTGGTTGGACTGGCAACTGGATTTACTGATTTCGACAAAATGACAACTGGCCTTCACCCTGGACAAGTAATGATTCTTGCCGCACGTCCAGGTATGGGTAAAACTTCTTGGTTTATTTCAGCCTTACTCCATGCTGCTGTAAAAAATAATAATGTTGCTGCACTCTTCTCTCTTGAAATGTCCAAAGAAGAAATGGGGTTCAAATTTTTCTCTGGTTTAAGCCGAATTGATTCAAGAAGACTCAAAACAGGTGCCTTGGCCAAAGAAGAGTTTAGACGATTGATTGAAGCGGCAGACAAACTGAGCCAATCGCGCGTACATATTGATGATACTCCTGGTTTGACTGTCCTAGATCTTCGGGCACGCTGTAGAAGACTCAAGGCAAAAGAAAAGCGTCTTGATATCATTGTTGTGGATTACCTTCAATTGATGAAGGGACCCAAGACCGCTTCTGCTAGCGGTAGCAGAGAACAAGAAATTTCCGCTATCAGCCGAGGCCTGAAAGAACTTGCAAAAGAATTGGGCTGCCCAATTATTGCTCTTTCTCAGTTAAGTCGTCAGGTTGAAAATAGAACAGATAAACGCCCTATGCTTTCTGACCTTCGCGAATCTGGAGCAATCGAACAAGATGCGGATATGGTTTGCTTTATTTACCGTGACGATTACTACAACACTGAGTCTGATGAAAAAGGCGTTGCTGAAATCATTCTAGCCAAAAACCGTCATGGAGAACCTGGTACAGTTAAATTGGCATGGGTTGGTCAATATACCTTGTTTGCCAATCTTGCTGCCGACCAATCTTCTTCTCCCCAAGCAAATCGCAGACAGGGCAACCAAAGCGCTGACGATTTTAGCCTATAGTTTACTGATAAATAAATTTATTGCGATGTGTACTCTGACTAGCCGCTAGCATTATGGCTTATAAGTTCTTAGAATCTTGATTTCAAAATTCTGGCGTTAAATAAATTTTAAATATTTTTTCTTTTTTACATCAACCACATTGCACTGACATCAAAACAGCGCGAAAATAGTTACATGTCTCAAACTGTAAACATCCAAGAACTTTCAGCGTTAATTCGTGATAAAAGCCAATTCATCGATGTCCTTTTTCAAGAAGTGGGTAAAGTTGTTGTTGGGCAAAACACGTTAATTGAAAAGCTTGTTCTAGCACTGCTGTGTGGCGATCACGTTTTGCTAGAAGGACTTCCTGGTTTGGCAAAAACTCTCACGGTAAAAACACTTGCACAAACCATCAACTCCAATTTTAACCGAATTCAATTCACACCGGATTTATTACCGTCTGACTTGATTGGGACAATGATTTTTAATCAAAAAACTCACGAGTTCATTCCAAAAAAAGGTCCTGTTTTCACTAACATCGTTTTAGCTGACGAAATCAACCGAGCGCCTGCTAAAGTACAAAGCGCACTTTTGGAAGCAATGGGAGAACATCAAGTTACCATTGGAGAAACTACCTACCCACTCGATGATCCATTTGTCGTACTTGCTACACAAAACCCGATTGAGCAAGAAGGAACCTATCCTTTGCCAGAAGCGCAATTGGACCGTTTTTTATTCAAGGTGAAAGTCTCATATCCATCACAAGCTGAAGAAAAAATAATGATGGATCGCATGACATCAAACGACTCACCAAAAGCTCAAAAAGTTTGTAATCCACAAGACATTCTTGCTGCTAGAAAACTTTGTCGTGAGATCTACATGGACGATAAAGTAAAAGATTATATTTTAAATATTATTTTTGCTTCAAGATATCCAGAAAAGTTCGGCCTTACCAATCTCAAACGATTCATCAATGTAGGCGCATCACCTCGCGCAACACTTTCGCTAGTAAAAGCGTCCAGAGCAAATGCGTTTATCCGTCACCGTGGATACGTAACTCCT
>CAZZLF010000306.1:0-2926 GCA_964654965.1 uncultured Bdellovibrio sp. | reverse complement strand
CTTCAACCAGAAGAATTTTCATGTCAGACAAACTTTCCTTCCAAGGTGAATTGGGCGCCCTTTCCTGTCCCAAGACTTTTTCCTTCCAAAGTAATTCCCATCGCTCTCGAAGCGGTAGCCGAAAGATAAAGTCCGAGTCCAGTTCCAGGAATTTTCTTTTGTTTCAAGGAATGTTGGCGATCCGGTATTCGAGAAAACCTCTTGAATAAAAAATCTTCCTCATCTGGTTCAAACCCAAGCCCCTGATCAAGGATGTCGATTCTCCACCGCTGACCTCCGAACCATCGTTGAGCTTTCAGAACATGACATTTGATTTCTACCACCGGATGATGAATCGAGAATTTTCGGGCATTATCCAGAAGGTTTCTCAAAATCAGCTCAAAAAGCGATGAATCCAATTGAACGATCCCTTTTCCCAAAGATCCCGTTTTGGAAAATACTGCGTTTTTTCCCAATAGGGATCTAAACTCAGGAAGTTTTGATTCCAACCACGAATCCAGCTGAATCGCCTCTGGATTAGTCCTGATCTTGCTGTCACGCATGTGACCTGCCTGTAAAAGAAGCTCAACATCTCTTTTCAACCGTGACAATTCCGTATCATGAGAATTCCAAAGTTGATCGACTTCCTTCTGACTGGTGGTGGAATCCCGAAGCAGTTCAGAAACCAGGGTAATTGTTGACAACGGAGTTCTTAACTCGTGGCTGATTCTATCAAGAAAATCAGCCTGAATTTGACTCACTTTCATCTCCCGCAACAATCGCATGAAGAACATCACTAAAGCTGTAAGAATGACAAAAAACCCCAAACTTCCAAGAACAATCTTGCTCCATGGGGTTTCCACTTCAAACTGCCGCGCACCAAGATTATTGACGATTTCAACATTATAACTGGTAGCCATCACTCCCACGATGGCCAAACAGATAAAAAATATCGCAATCCACAAACCTTTGCGAGGTTTACTCACCACGGTTTCAAGTTTCATGCAAAGCCCTTCTCTCTTTGATCAATTAGCCCTGAAACCCAAAATACAATGAAGACCAGATCTGCAACTAACAAATGAACCAACTGCATCCAGTTTGGCGCCATTAAAACCCAATTTAAAATACCAAGAATGAATTGCAGCGTGATTCCCAAAAGCAGCAAATTTCTGATTCCAGCCGTTTCAATTCTTTCAAATCGCTTGCTCCATACAAAAGCAAGAAGAATCCAGATCACAGCTATAAAGGGGTGAATGACCCTCAGTTTGACTAAAAAATGGGAATCGTGTGCCAAGTCTTGCTGTAATCCCTGGGCTAAATTCAAAGCAGGAAAAAGCGTGTCTCCCAAAGCAGTAATTGCACCGCTCATTCCCAGTACCAAAAAGATCCCAGTACAAAACAGAAAAAACCGATCTCGGTGAAACCATTTTTTGACTGACTTCAGGCCCTCGAATTCATGAAAGGAAAACCAGGTCAAAGCAGTCAAGGTAGTGATCAAAAACAGAGTGTTCACTAGATGCAATGAAATGGAAATCGCCCTGGCGACCGATTGATCGAATTCGACTAATTTTAAAAGAACAAGCCCCGCACCTAACAACGCTTCCATAAAAATGGCGATGACAGAATAAAATGCGCTGGTTCGAATCCAAGAGTGTTTGGGGGATAATTTTTTGGCCCAAAAAAACCCCACCAAAACTAAAATCAGGTTCAAACCGCTCGAAGAACGGTGTGCAAATTCTATCCAGGTCTTCATGGATTCAGGCCTTGGAATGACCTCACCATTACAAAGGGGCCAATGATCTCCGCATCCGGCGCCGCTTCCGGTAGCACGAACATAAGCACCCCAAACGATCACCAAAAGGGTGTAACAAAGATTGAATAAACTGAATTTTCGAAATGACTTCATTTTAACTGGTCCATCGATATTATTTTTTTAAAGCTGCCTTCTCGGCCAATTTCTGGGCAGTGAGCTCTTTCCATTTGATACTGCAACCCATAGAAGGAACCGGATCCCGATCAAACTTTTGTCCAGAAATGAGCTTCTCAATGGCCAATCTCAAACTTTGTTCTTTCACTTTGGACTCATCCTTCCAGGAATCATCAATCCGCCCATGATAATGAAGGCGAAACTCCCCATTCACCTTTTCATAGAGATAGGGATCAGGCGTACAAGCCGCATCGTAGGCCTTAGCAACGGCTTGAGACTCATCAAAAACATAGGGAAACACAAGACTCCATTTTTTTGAAGTTTCAACCATGTGCTCAAAATCATCTTCTTGCTTATAGAGCGGATCATTGGAGTTAATTCCAATGACTGAAATACCTCGAGATGCATAGTCTTTGGCGATTTGATTCAATCGCTCATGAACCGCAATCACGTAGGGACAATGATTACACATGAAAATGATGAGCAAGCCTTGGGAGCCCTTAAAGTCTTCGAGGGTATAGGTCTTTCCGTCCACCCCAGGAAGGGAAAAAGGGTGCGCTTTTGAACCAAGATCGAGGGAGGATGAGTATTCCAGTGCCATGGCCGAAAAGTACCCCATTCCCAGCCCCTTTACAATTGAGTCCTTCATCAATCAATGGTAAGCTCAAGCCATTCAAAACATTCCAAAAATAAGGATAAGAAATGAAAATGAATAGCTTTTCCACTGGTCTCTATGAAGGTTCCTCTAACCGCATCAAATATAAGGTCCGCGATATCAATCTTGCTGAATGGGGACGTAAAGAAATCAAATTAGCTGAAGCCGAAATGCCGGGTTTAATGGCTCTTCGTGCCGAATACGGTAAAACCAAACCATTAAAAGGTGCTCGAATTGCGGGCTGCCTTCACATGACCATTCAAACTGCGGTTTTAATCGAAACCCTAGTGGAGCTCGGTGCAGATGTGACTTGGTCATCTTGTAATATTTTCTCTACTCAAGATCATGCGGCAGCGGCAATTGCA
>CAZZLF010000305.1:0-2948 GCA_964654965.1 uncultured Bdellovibrio sp. | reverse complement strand
ATCTGAAACCCGTTCGGGAAGCTAAAAGCAAATTCCAATTCCTGAAACCATTTCTCAGAATCAAAACCAAGCGGGGACCGGAGGCAACCCCATGAACGGTCAACCTATTCCCGAAAAAATGAAAGAAGAAGGTTACTCCACGGAAGAAAAATATTTTTATGAACTGAATCGCGACTTGATTAAAAATCAAAAAATTCAACTCGAACTAATTCAAAAAAACAGACTGGCAATGCATTGTCCCCGATGCGATCAAAAATTATTGGAATCTACAGAAGGTGGCTTTCGTCATCTTCAATGTTCCCTCTGTCGAGGAATTTTTCTGGAAGGAACCGATCTCGAATTTCTCATGAAAGAGGAAGCATCAGATCGATTAATTCAAAAAATTAAAAAACTCTTTCTACCTCGCGAAGATTATCGTCTTTTTTAGAAAAAAGGCCACATGACCCGTGGACTGAGCTCAGTAGAAGCCAAAAAAAAACTGCTCACCTGGGGAAAGAATCAAGTCATTCCCAGTGGAACCTTCAGCCTCCTTCAGGAAATCCGAAAAATTCTAACGGATCCCGGTGGAATGATGTTTCTCATTCTTGGTTTGCTTTACTGGGTTCTCGGAGATCGGACCAATGCATTGATTCTATTCGGTGCTTACATTCCTGTAACCGCAGTCGATGCACTGTTGAACATCCGATCCGGAAGAGCGCTCAAGGCACTCCGTGAAACTCTTAGTCTTCATGCTAAAATCTACCGGGACGGAACGATTCAGGACATCCCGATCCCTCTCATCGTTCCAGACGATGTCATGGTCATCGAAGAAGGGCAAACCCTACCGGCTGATGGACTGATCCTCGAATCCAGTCACCTCCAAGTCAGTGAAGCGGCATTAACCGGTGAATCCATGCCTATTGAAAAAAAAACAGATGACCTATTCTATGCAGGTACTGAAGTTATAAGCGGAAATGGATTGGGATACATTCAAAAAACCGGGAAACACACAAGATACGGAAAGATCGGAGAATTACTCAAAGAAACCATTGAGTCGGTCAGTCCTCTTCGAAAAAGAATTGACCATCTTTTTAAAATGGTAGTGCTGATAGCACTCTTCTTGTCAGTGATCCTTCTCATCGTAGAATGGCTTCGCTCGAAAGACCTTGTTGCGAGCCTGATTGTAGCCTGCACTCTGGGGATGTCCGCAATTCCAGAGGAATTTCCACTTGTTTTCACCCTTTACCTCAGCTTGGGTGCCTGGCGACTTTCTAAAAAAAGAGTACTGGTGAAATCCCTTCCGAGCGTTGAAACGCTGGGAGGGGTAGATGTGATTTGCACCGACAAAACGGGTACCATTACTTTTGGTAAATTCGAACTCGAAAAACCATTGATCCTAAATGCTTCGATTAAAGAAAATGATTTTTGGCTTCATGCTCTCATGGCATGCGAAATCCATCCTGTAGACCCGATGGAAATTCCGATAGTTCAAAAGGCGGAGCAACTGAGAAGCGCGCTTTTGAATTGGGAATTAATCCATGACCGTGCATTTGATCCAATCACACGAACCATGGCTCATACCTGGAAAAAAAAGGAAGGAAACGAAACTCGAACTGCAATGAAAGGGGCTCTGGAAGGTGTCTTATTACACTGTAAATTTACGGAAGAAGAACGGATAAATATTCAAAGGATTCATGACGAACAAACTAAAAACGGAAAACGGATCCTTGCACTATCATCTGGTACTCAAAAAGAATTTGAAATGACCTTGAATGGATTACTGATTTACAGTGACCCCGTGAGACCAGATGTAAAAAAGGCAATCCAGAATTGCCGTGAGGCAGGGATCGAAATCAAAATGCTCACCGGAGATCATTTACTGACCGCCCACTTCATTGCGGACCAGATCGAACTCCCCCACCATCACTCACAACTCTATACTGGTGATCACCTATCGAAAATGACCAAGGAAGAAAAAAAAAGAGCATTCAACGAAGGCTCTGTCTTTGCAAGATTTTCTCCAGAACAAAAACACGAAATGGTGAAAGCTCTAAAAGAATCAGGAAAAGTGGTTGCCATGACCGGCGATGGAATCAACGATGCTCCTGCTTTACGTTTAGCCGATATTGGAATCAGCATGGGAAAGTCAGCCAGCGATGTTGCTCGAACAACAGCAAGAATGGTTTTGATTAACAATGATTTTTCTGGAATTGTTGCTGCCGTTTTGGAGGGTAGAAATGTCTTCACCAACCTAAGAAAAAGTTTTTGTTATCTCATTTCCTTTCACATACCGGTGATTCTATTAACGATGATTCCCCCCTTTCTGGGTTGGCCAAAGATCATCATGTCCGTCCACATCATTCTTCTGGAATTGGTAGTGCACCCCGTATCAGCGATCTCTTTTGAAAAGGGGCCGCAACTCCTAGAAAAAAAAACGGAACGTGCCAAACTTCTCAGCCGCAGTGAATGGTGGAGAAGTATTGGAGGCGGTTTGGTGCTAAGTTTAGTCTGCTTGCTACTCTTTGCATCTCAGTTTGATCAAGACGAAAAAGTTGCAAGAACAAGTGTATTCAGTACCATTCTACTGGGAAATGCTTTTTTTGTACTGACGGTCAGTTACCCGAATCTGAATCGAAGAGCTTGGATAACCCTGTTGTTTCTCTTCATCGCATCGATTTTTTTTTCCAGTAGCGGAATCGGATTCGAATTACTTCACTTTCAGAAAATTGGGGTAGAACACTTTCTCTTGACCATCATATTAGCATCGCTTTGTTCAATTCCCAGAATGATCTTTCACCAAAAACCTTGAATTATTTTTTTGATCCCATGATTTCAAAAAAATGTAGGCACTGCTTTAGCCGTTGCGAGTGAGCAAAGATCAAAAAATGTGGATTCCAGCGTCGTAATTCTGCCTCTAATTTTTCAAGTGCCGAATTTGAATATAATCGGACCCAGCGTCCATCATGCCA
>CAZZLF010000304.1:0-2951 GCA_964654965.1 uncultured Bdellovibrio sp. | reverse complement strand
TCTTAAACGAGCGATGATGTATTCAAAAATGGGAAAAATAAAAGAGGCCCTTGCTGAACTTGATGAAGAGTTGAAAATGAATCCTAAAATGGTGAAAGCATTGGACCAAAGAGGGTATCTTTTGTTGCAGCAAAATGAACTCGATGAAGCGATGAAGAGTTTTGTGAAATCGATGGAAATCGATCCACGAAATCCAGCTTCTAAATTGGGCGCGGGACAAGTAAATTTCTTGAAGCGACAGTTTTCGGCTGCGATTGCGCTTTATCAGGCAGCGTTGGGATTAGATAAGGGAAATCCTGAAATTCACAAAAAACTGGGTCAAGCTTATCGAGAAAGTGGAGAGATGGATAAGGCGACTTACTATTTTAGAAACTACCTGGATCTAGATCCAAACGCTCCGGATCATCAAGATTACGAAAAGTATCGATGAATTATTCTGCTTTTTTATTCAGTAAGAGTCCCTTAGTTTGAGACGAGTCAGCCTGGTATTTAGCTGTGAGTCCAACTTGATGTTGGGATTGTTCAACAAGTTTATTTTCTAAAAAACTGAGGACAACAGCGGTCATTCCATTTTTTTCTAGTTCCGAAACTTTGTTATCTTCTTTAGTTTCGAGATCTTGTGATTCTGGTGGCGGTTGATTTTCGTGAGATTGTTCATAAGACATTCCACTGCCCGAACCAGCCCCAAGGTTATTCTCGGTATTTTTGGTTCCTCGAATCAGCGTTAGGCGAATCGGGTTACTTACTTTTTGAATCACAAAAGACCTCACCTAAAGTATATCACTTTAGTCAAGTAATGCAATGCCCCATTATTTTCTTGCCCTAAATGTGACAAGAAGGTTATAACTCCATGAATCTAGAGGTGTTTTATGGCTAACAATAGTGATTTGTTTTCAAAATGTTACCGCTTTGAAGATGCAAAAAAACTTCAAGCAATGGGGCTCTATCCTTACTTTAGAAAAATTACTGCTTCTACTGGTAACAACGTCATTACCAATGGCAAGCGCCAGGTGATGATTGGATCCAATAACTATTTGGGGCTTTCCCACGATCCACGTGTGATGGAAGCGGCTAAAGATGCAATTGATAAATACGGAACCGGATGTACGGGGTCTCGTTTTCTAAATGGAAACCTCGATCTTCATGAGGAGCTGGAAGCTAGACTTGCAAAATTTGTTGGCAAAGAAGCAGCGCTTTGTTTTTCAACCGGATTTTTTGTTAACCAAGGAACGATCGCCGCTCTCGTTGGAAGAACAGATGTTATTTATAGCGACCGAGAAAACCACGCATCGATTATTGAAGGAACGCAAGTTGCTTTGGGTGACACCATTCGATTCAAACATAATGATTTTGCTGATCTTGAGCGTGTTTTGAAAAACTCCCGTGAAAAATATGAAGGGGCATTGATCGTTGCTGATGGAGTTTTCTCCATGTCGGGTGACATTTTAAATCTTCCTCCAATTGTCGAGTTGGCAAAGAAATATAATTGTAAACTTTACGTAGATGATGCGCATTCATTGGGTGTATTGGGCTCTCATGGTCAAGGCACCGGATTTCATTTTGGAATGCAACAAGATGTCGACCTGGTAATGGGAACGTTTTCAAAATCCTTTGCTACCACTGGCGGATTTATTGCTGGTTCTGCTGATGTGGTTCATTACATTAAACACAAAGCTAGACCATTCATGTTTTCAGCTGCAATGAGCCCTGCTTCTACAGCGACAGCACTAAAAGCTCTCGACATCATGGAAACGGAAACTCAACACATTGAGAATTTACGTAAAAACTCTGCTTATATGAGCAAAAACCTGAAACAACTCGGGTTTAATACGTTAAACAGTAAAACTCCAATCATTCCACTTTTAGTCGGTGATGATGCAACCGCATTTGCAATTGCTCAATATCTAGTTGAGGAAGGAGTTTTTGTAACCCCTGTAGTAAGGCCAGCGGTACCGGAAGGTTGTGCATTATTGCGTACTAGTTACATGGCTTCACATACCATGGAAGATTTAGATTACGCTCTCGAACATCTTGAAAAAGCGGGTAAGAAATTTGGAGTTTTGGGAAATCCTGAGGCAACCGAAAGACTGAATAAACTAGCGCTTGAAAACTTTGGTGTTCACGCTACAGTTTAATTCTAGATGATTATTTTAGGGGTTGACCCCGGATCAAGGCTGCTTGGTTTTGGGTGTATTGAAAAATCGGGCAATCATTTTAGAGTGATTGCACACGGAACCGTTCATCTCTTTCATAAAGAGTATAATTCCATTCCTGTTGATGAAACCACCCCTTCCCGACTTAAAGAAATTCACGAAAAATTATCAGAAATTATTTTGAAATATAAGCCATCGATTATGGCAGTTGAAAAAGTGTTTTTTGCAAAAAATGCAGTTTCAGCTCTTAAACTTGGACAAGCCCGCGGTGTGGTGATTCTAACCGGAGCACTTCATGATTTAGAAATTCATGAATATAGTGCAACTGAAGTAAAAGGTGCAGTAACGGGATATGGAAGAGCAGATAAAGAGCAGGTAGCAAAAACATTGAGCCTGATTCTGGGTCAGCAGGACTTTAAGACATCGGACTCTTCTGATGCCTTGGCAATCGCACTTGCTCACGCACTCTCTGGGGCTTCGGTTGGGAATAAAAACATGAGTCCAAAAAAGGGAAATAAGAGCCTGAAATCGGGATCACTTAAGACTTTGGCAGAAGGCATTAAGAAGCGTTCAGCTTGTTGAAACCCGTTGAAAAATAGGATCTTTCGAGAGACGATTTCGCCATGCTTTCTTATCTTTCTGGAGTCATCAAAGAACGACAAAATGGGGAAATGATTCTGGCAGTTGGTCATGAATCTAGCGGGTGGGTAGGATACCAGGTGAGAACACCGGACCATCCTCGCTATGAAAGTTATATTGCGGGAGAAAAGGGTGAAGTTTATGTTTACTCCCACATCC
>CAZZLF010000303.1:0-2959 GCA_964654965.1 uncultured Bdellovibrio sp. | reverse complement strand
AGGCGATCGTCTTTCAAGGTGCGGGAGGAATGTTTTGTGCGGGCGGAGATATGAACTGGATGAAACGTTCGATCGAAATTACCTATGATGATAATTTAAAAGACACCACAACATTGACTAAAATGTTTGCCACTTTGAACGAATGCCCAAAGCCCATTATTGGAATTATAGAAGGTGCAGCGATTGGAGGCGGGGTAGGATTAGTTTCAATTTGTGACGTGGTACTGGCGACCAAAGAAACCGTTTTCAGTTTAAGTGAAGTTCGATTGGGAATTGTTCCGGCTTGTATTGGTCCGTTTGTGGTTGCCAAGATGGGTGCGTCTCACGCTCGTGCTCTTTTTGTCAGCGCAGAGAGATTCAAGGCAGAAAAAGCTAAACAAGTCGGACTGGTTCATGAAGTTTTTGAAAATCGCTCCGAGCTCGATGCTTACCTTGCGACCTTGACGAAGAATCTTCTGGAGTGTGGTCCAAAAGCGATGAGTGTTGCAAAAAGCTTGGTACTGGACCTGACCTGGCCTGAGCGACGAGATGCGATTTTGGACCCGATTCATTTTGTTTCTAAAACTTTGGCAGACTTGAGAGTGGGGCCTGAGGCTCAAGAGGGAATTTCCGCATTTCTTCAAAAACGTAAACCTTCCTGGATTGGAAAGAACCCATGAAACAGCATAAGCTACTGGTTGCAAATCGCTCAGAAATTGCGTGTCGGATTTTTCAAGGTGCTTTTGAAATGGGAATACCGACGGTAGCGATTTACGCCCCAGGTGATGAATTCGCCCGTCATGTGACCATGGCTGATGAAGTTGCTGAAGTGAAATCTTATTTGGATGTTGATTCCATCATTGCCGTTTGTAAAAAGTTGAAAGTGACTTTAGTTCATCCCGGATATGGGTTTTTATCCGAACGCCCCCTGTTTGCAAAAGCGCTGGAAGACGCTGGAATTACCCTGCTAGGTCCATTGGCGTTTACCATGGAACAAATGGGCGGAAAAATCGCTGCAAAAGAAATTGCAGAAAAAATAGGTGTTCCGACTGTTCCTTGGGCTCGACTGGATTTATCCAAAACCAGTGATGCTGAATTGAAGAAAGAAGCGGAACGAATTGGATTTCCAATTTTGATCAAAGCTCATGCCGGTGGTGGCGGTAAAGGAATGCGCCGAGTGAGCCGAATTGAAGAATTAAAAGAACAGGCTGAAAGTGCGGCAAGAGAAGCATTGAATGCCTTTGGTGATGGGACATTATTTTTTGAACGTTGGGTAACGAATCCACGGCATATCGAAGTTCAAATTTTTGGAAATGGTCGCGGACAAGGCGTTCATCTGTATGAACGAGAGTGTTCCCTGCAGCGTCGTCACCAAAAAGTTTGGGAAGAAGCTCCGGCACCCCATCTTTCTGAACAGACTCGCAAGGGTTTGCATGAAAGTGCTCTCAAGCTGGTAGAGTTCACTCGCTATCGTAGTGCTGGGACCATTGAGTTTCTGGTTGATGAGTCTGGTGATTATTTTTTCATCGAGATGAATACGCGGCTTCAAGTGGAACATCCGGTAACAGAATCAGTAACTGGAATTGATTTGGTTCATGAACAGATCAAGCTAGGAATTCAGGGGGATCATTATCACTTACCGGAAGTTCGCGAGCCACGTGGGCATTCCATCGAGGTTCGAGTTTATGCGGAAGACCCATCGCAGGGATTCATCCCCTGTACCGGTACGGTGAATCACCTCATCTGGCCAAGTGGACCTGGAATCCGTATTGATCGTGGAGTGGAGGTCGGTCAGGAAATGGGTACTAGTTTTGATTCCATGATCGCCAAACTCATTGTAATCGCCCCGGTGAGGGAGCTAGCAGTGAAAAAGATGCAGTATGTATTACGCGAGACGGTGGTCAGTGGAATCGGCTCCAATCTGGAATATCTGACTCAAATCGGTCACCACCCCAAAGTAATGGAAGGAAAAGTATCTACACTTTTCTTGGATCAAGAATTTAAGTTTCAGCCACAGCCTACTGCCTCGGATCTTGAATTTCTTTCCGCTTTCAAGGAATCCGGGCTGATGGAAACCTCATTCTCTTCTGGATCAACTGCGAAAGCGTCAAGCCCTGCTGATCAAACCACTTCTTTGTGGATGAGTATGAAAGGAGATCTTTCATGAAGTTTCAGGCAAAAGTATTTGGAAAAAAAATTCCTTGGAACGACGCAACTCCTGAAATGAAACAGGCTTGGAAATTTGAAAAGCGCCCTGGTGGATGGGTGATAGCGACTCTAAAAAATCCAGATGGGACTGTTGAGAGAATTCGCTTTTCTTTTCAACAGGTAAAAAATCAAATTTGGGCCAAGCTTCCGCAAAGCTCTGTGACCAATGCTCTTGATTTTTATGGAGAACGAAGCTCTGTTTCTCGAACCAGTTCGCAGCAAGATTCAGCATCTGATTTTACCGCCCAATTTCCTGGAAAAGTCAGAAAAATTCTGGCGAAAGAAGGTCAGGTTGTTGATGCAGATATGCCTTTGCTCATGATCGAAGCGATGAAGATGGAGTTTCCGATCAAATCATCGGAACCAGGAATCGTACAAAAGATTCTTGTGGAAGAAGGTCAAGTCCTGACTCCGGGACAAAAATTGCTTTTGTTTGAAGTGACTCCGAAAGAAGGAAAAAAATGATCCGAATTTTCGAAGTCGGTCCCAGGGATGGGTTGCAAAACGAAAAAACGATTCTCAGTCTGGAAGACAAGGTCTGGTTGATTGAAGCTCTTTCAAAAACCGGCTTGAAAGACATTGAAGGTGGCGCTTTTGTCCGACCGGATCGTGTTCCTCAGATGGCTGATAGTGAACTTGTATTTGAAAAATTAAAATCATCCGACAGTCGTTATTGGTTTTTAGTTCCGAATCGCAAAGGTCTGGAACGTGCAATTTCCAAGGGTGTTTCGAATGTTGCAAACGTATTGCCAGTAACCACGGTCGATCCTGC
>CAZZLF010000302.1:0-2963 GCA_964654965.1 uncultured Bdellovibrio sp. | reverse complement strand
TGGCAGTTGTTTTCAAGCTCTCTTTCAGAGGCCAGCAATAGTTTGATTGCGAATTCAAACATGATTTCTAAAGTTTACTTTCCAAGAATGATTGTTCCCATTAGCAGTATTATCGTTTGTTTAGCAGACTTCTTGTTTTCTCTGGCGTTATTAATCTTTTTGATGTTTTTTTATGGGTACATCCCCGATTCAAGGGTTTTTCTTTTCCCTCTGTTTTTAATGATGGGGCTTTTGACTGCGATTGGAGGAGGGCTCTGGTTAGCAGCACTGAATGTGAAATATCGCGATTTCAGATATGTGGTACCGTTCATTGTTCAGTTCGGCCTATATATATCGCCGGTCGGATTCGACTCGACCCATATTCCTGAAAAATGGCGCTTGCTTTACTCGTTGAACCCGATGGTGGGAGTGATTGATGGGTTCAGATGGTGTTTTTTTGGAGGAAAAATCGATTTTTATTTTCCTGGATTCTTAAGTTCGCTTTTATTCGTATTCCTCCTTTTGTTTATAGGTGTGAGGTATTTCAGAGCCACTGAAAGGACTTTTGCGGATAAGATATGAGTTCCGTCATCAAAGCAGAAAATATTTCAAAACGGTATATTCTCGATCATCAGGGGAGTGAACGATATGTAGCTCTTCGAGATGTGATCGCAAGTAAGGTTAAAAATACGTTTAAAACGGGCACCAAAGCCTCTGACAAAGAGGAGTTCTGGGCGCTCCGCGATCTCAATTTTGAAATCAAACAGGGAGATCGGGTAGGAATCGTCGGTCGTAATGGTGCTGGAAAGTCAACATTGCTCAAAATTCTGAGTAGAATCACTGAGCCGACCACGGGAAAAATCGGGATCAAGGGGCGGATTGCAAGTCTTCTAGAGGTCGGAACCGGGTTTCATCCCGAGCTGACAGGCAGGGAAAACATCTATTTGAACGGTGCGATTTTGGGGATGAGAAAGCACGAAATCAGTAGGAAGTTCGATGAAATTGTCAGTTTTGCCGAGGTGGAAAGGTTTTTGGATACCCCGGTGAAGCGTTATTCGAGTGGAATGTATGTCCGACTTGCTTTTGCGGTTGCGGCACATCTTGAACCGGAGATTCTCATTGTGGATGAGGTATTGGCCGTTGGGGATGCTCAGTTTCAGAAAAAATGCCTCGGTCGAATGAATGAAGTGGGAAAAGAAGGTAGAACCGTTCTTTTTGTGAGTCACAGCATGCAGGCAATCAAAGGACTGTGTAATCGTGGCATATTACTATCCGCTGGAACCACTGAGGGTGTAACCGATGTGGATTCCGTGGTGCGTTCCTACTTGGGAAGTGCAAAGGCCAATAGTGATTTTAATTCCATCCGGGAAATCATCCGCAAACTCCCCCAAGATCCGGTTTTTTCTCTCAAGCATGTCGGTCTTACGCAAGACGATGAGCCGGTAGGGGATTTTGTTGAAAATGGTAAGAGCCTCAATTTGATCATTGAGTACGAAGTGAAAAAAACATCACCCGGCCTGAGGGTGTATTTCGATTTGATTGATGATCAGGAAAACCTCATTCTACGCAGTTTCAATGATGAGCTGGGTGACGGGATGTCGATTGTAAAGCCAGGACACTATCGAAATGTAGTGACCATACCCAAGGATTTTCTTTCGCCAATCAACTATACCATTAAGGTGCAAGCTACAATTTACAACGAACGCTACTTGATTCCGGGTTCAATTGATTTAAGTTTTGATGTTGAGCGCACCGGAACTTCGAATAGGGCCTATCCGACTGAGCCGATCAGAGGAAAAATCGCCCCGAGTTTCAATTGGTCAATCCAGGAAACCGTGTAGGAGTGAATAGTCATGATGAATCGAATTAAAGAAATCGTAAAATTTGGATTAGAAGGTTCCCGTTTTATCAACCTCAATCGAAATGTTCTTGAATTGAATAATGTTCAAGAGCTTAAAAAATTATTCAATTGGACAGAGAACGGAATTCTTGCCCGTGATGACATTCATGAATTCAACTACGCAGAAGACCTCAATGAGAGAAGAATTCGAGATGCAGAAGTGCTTTCGACGGTTTTGAGGAATCGAAATACAGAAGGCACAACGGTGGTCGAAATTGGAACTTCAACTGGAATGGCAACGGCTCTTATGTCCATCAATGCGCCAAAATCTAAAATTTTCACGGTAA
The DNA here is from genome assembly GCA_964654965.1 of uncultured Bdellovibrio sp. Lineage (GTDB taxonomy): Bacteria > Bdellovibrionota > UBA1018 > UBA1018 > CAIMNF01 > CAIMNF01. The sequence continues at coordinate 797 of CAZZLF010000302.1, read as the reverse complement.
ACATTCCGCCAGAGGAAATCATTTCCGGAGATGGCGGCAAATTCACGACGATTGCACTCGAAAAAGAAAAAATCGGACAGGTTTATAAAAATAAAAATCTCACCAATATCGATCAGATTTTTGCCAATACCAAGTACTGGAAACCCGAAATCGGCAACATCGACATCGCATTCATCGATGGTTGTCATGATACGGAATTTGTCATCAATGACACTCTGAAGATCATCCCATTCATGAAGCCAGGGTCCTTGATTCTTTGGCATGATTTTAATCCCGCGTTGATCGCAAAATATGCTTGGATTCGCGACGTATGTCTTGGTGTTGAAAAACTCTATGCCCGAGGAGTATTGAAAAACAGGGTTTACCATCTTAAAGACTCCTGGATCGGCGTTTACAAGGTTTAGCATTGTGAAGATTTTACTCGGCTATCCCTATTATCCATCCAAAGCATATCAAGACGTGAAGTGGTTGACCCTGCAGTACATCGAAAGACTGCGTAACAGTGGCTTTGATGTCGAGGGATTCTGCTTGACCATCGATCCTCCCGCAAATTGCCTGCAATTCAAGGAGTTGGATTTAAGATGGCGTTATGGCGATCGGAAACTGTTGTCATTGTATGAGGATTTGGAAAAAGCCCTCGAGGGGAAAGATGTTTTCATCAACGCTGCTGGAATCAATCTGCATCCTGAATTCGTGCAGGGGTTAAAAGTAACCACTGTGTACGGTTGTAATGATGATCCTGAGAGTTCTGAAATCCTTTCCAAACCGGTTGCCAGTTCTTACGACGCCTGTTTTGT
>CAZZLF010000301.1:0-2965 GCA_964654965.1 uncultured Bdellovibrio sp. | reverse complement strand
GGGCATGGAACATCACAACCGTCGTTTTTGTAATAACATGGATCACCTTCAATTACGTATTGGTAAGAATAACTATCGAATTTGTCTCTTGAAACGGAAATTTTACACGTGTTTAATTCGTATGGTGGAATGGTTGCGGGAGTTACAAATTTACCCTTTTCAGATGATGCGGTGTTTTTTAGCCGGCGATCGAGATGGAAAAACAACTCGTCTTCACTAACGTTATCCAGATAGTTATAAAGACGGACGATGTAGTTTGCTTTTTCTGGTGGAAAGCAATAATTGTATTGAAATGCCTTTCTCAACAAGCATGCTGCAACTTGTTCAGAGTTGTAACTGATAGCGGAACTTGAGCAATCATAAGATGCGGCTGACTTTTCAACGGGTTGACCGCTTTGGAAACTCAATAACGTTCCTGTATTGCTCACGCAACTGATTCCATCCGGGAAGGGAATTCCCATGACGTTGACGTAGTAAGAACACTTCTGATTCGGATCATTCTTGTCATTGGCTAGGGGCCCCTTGATCAGGCTGCAAAATCCGGTTTTCACTTCGTTCGATGCCGATAAAATGTCCTTGTCATTCAACCAGCCGATTTGTTCTACAGGTATGGGGTTGTTGGTGATTTCAGGAGTGGTAAGGGATGCTAGTTTTATTGTAGGTTCATCCCTCGGAATGTAATCGTTGCTATTGCTGTCTTGATAGAGCCCTTGATTATTCGGCTTGTTGCCAGCGGCTTTTGCGGCAGCCTCCATGTCTGTAAAGTAGTTATTCCAAACATAAAAGTACTTTGAAACCCTGTCGCCACTGTAAAATGCAGGTTTTCCTGCAGGTTTTCCATCCACAAATGATTCAAAAACGAGTGCCGGTCTACCACTGGTATCGTACAAATTAGAGATGAACTTTTCCGGATAAAGTGAATTGGCGGTTTGAACCAAATTATCTGTAGCCTTTAAATTATAGGAAGTTCTTTGAGAGCGAGCTGTAGACGAAGTGTCAGAAGTGCTGTTATCCAACGCTCCGTAACAGTCTTGCGTGTTTTTAGAGGTGTTGACCACTAGACGACCGTTCAAAACAATCACGCAAGGATCACTCGGGTCTGCTGGTGCGATTCCATGGTCACTCAATAAAGAGGCGACAGTGGTATTCAGGTCATTTAGTTTTGTATCTGGAACAAATCGAGTAGCAAGATCGCATTCATTAACACTAGAGCCGGAATAGGCATACTTGGCGACAGGTTTAAAACTTTGGTCAATGCATAAGATGGGTCTTACAGCCGTAAATGAGTCGGAAGCGTTTCCTCCTCGATAGGCAATTCTGGCAATCGGAAGATTGAATTCTTTTGTAATTCCTGGAAAGTTAAAAAGCTCCCAGCGCCATTCCCAGCTGTTTTTGTAAACAAGGGCGTCAACATCGAGTTTGGCAAATAAATTGATGACTCCAGACATGAGGTTAATAAAACCCGTTGCTGTTAAATCTACATAATCAGAAACCGACGAAAAATCCAAACCTCCTCCGAGTCTCGATTGAATGAGATTCAAGTTTCCTTCGATGCCGGCAGATGCACTCGCCACAGCTAGGTCTAAAACTACCGATGCGGTTGCAAACCCCCCAGCACTAATGGCTGGAAGAATTTTTACGGAGGCTTTGATTTCCTTGTTCAAACTTCTGCCTCCATATTCCGTTTTAACAGTTTCTGCGGCATCCATGAGTTGATTGATGGTTTCTAATCCTTCTTCTGTTTGGGTCAATTGAGCAAGATCACCAACCATGAAATTTCCACTCATGACATTGCCAATCAAAGAGGATGTTCTATTGCTGATCAGGCTGTTTTTCGCTTGATCGAGAAGTGAAGTCCCAGGCGCCGTAGCCATCATATTCTTAGTGACATTAATTGAAAAACCACCACCTGCGATTCCGATTTGAAAATCAACGGATGAACTGAAGTATACTCCAAAATCTATTTCAACATTTAAGGGTGGAACAACTGGTATGATCAAACTGGTTTGTAAAATATCTTTTGCACTTCTTCGAAAATTAAAAAAACTCTTACTGAGTTTTGTTTTCTGCTCCATTGACGAAGTAGGTTTTTCTGGTTGATTTTCCTTCTTGGCACTTCCGATTTCAGTAGAGGTTGCGGTCAACTTGTCACCAAATTCTCTTAAATCATCCTTGAAAGATGCGGCTGATTTTTCGAAATTTTCCTGCAGTTTTTTTAAAACTTCATTTGCAGAAGTCTCCTTGGCAGCATCCTTTGCCTCAGGCAGTTTTTTTGTAAAAACGGTAATCCCATAAATTTTTACATTGGCTTCGATTTTGGGTTGCCACTTTTTAAAAGTATCGCTGGTCGAAGCGAAACCAGTTTTAGGATCGAATAGATCCATGTAATTTCCAGCGCCCAAATTTGCATCTAGAATAGTTATAGGAAAATTGAATAAAGTAACACTGACATTAGTTCGTGCAGATGAATTTGCCTTTAAGTCGGCTTCTAGCGCATCCGCCTTAAAAATAGATTCATAGCCAGAACTGGAATTAAGTCCAAACTGATACCAACTTTTGCCAAATCCTTTAGAGAAACTATATAGATCGGTATAGTTAATTCCATACTGATAAGACAGCCATTTTTTGGCTCCGGCAATGTTGACGAATTTTCCGATCAAATCGTACGCTAATTGCCTTCTTTTGAGTAATCTGGCGTATTCATTTTCGTCTTTAAAACAGCTTTTGGGATTAAATGAAGCGTTGAAAACGTCGTCACTGTCATCTCCCTTTGCCGATGGGGGAGAGTTTCCGATGAACAAACACAAAATTAAAAAACTTTTTAAAATGATCTTCATTGCAGCCCAATCGGAAGATGAATTGTTCTTGTAATATATTTTAATAATGTTTAATATTTAAAGCAAGTGCTCAATTTTAAAGCATATAAATGAATTGGATTAATTTTATGCGATTTAATCTAAAACTT
>CAZZLF010000300.1:0-2968 GCA_964654965.1 uncultured Bdellovibrio sp. | reverse complement strand
TTCCCTTTGAGCAGCAGGTTAATCCCTGTCTTACAGCTTCATTAGGATGCAAATACTTTTTCGTACGAAAAGTTCTTCTTGCCCGCTATAGCGAAGTTTATGTGATTCTTCCTGGTGGTTTTGGAACCTTGGATGAATTCTTTGAAATCATCACCCTACTTCAAACGGGTAAAATGATGAATCGACCGGTGATTTTGATTGGTCGCCAATTCTGGTCCAAGCTGATCGATTGGTGTCGCGAAACTCTTCTGGTTGAAAACATGATTAGCGAAATCGAGTTCAATCGATTAAAAATCGCTGAAAATAGTGAAGAAGTCATGCAAATACTTCGCGAACACGGAATCTAAACATCTTTATTTTTGTTATTGTCGCGCCTTGATTCGAATCAGCGTTGGCTGAGCACCCTCGACATGCCAGCTTGGAAAATTTGAGTTCGAGGTATAGAGCGTTCCATCCTCATCGATTTCCACATCACGAGTAAAAGTCACTCGACGAGGATAAGGATAAGTCGTCCATTTTTGCGTTTTCACATCAAAACCATAAAGTGCATCTGACTGATTCCCATTCACCCAGACAACATTGCGTTTCTTGTCGACATTGAGGGAGTACGGAGTCTCACTGCCTTTAGGGCTTACCGGTAGGTCAAACATCGAAAACTCATTTTTTTTCGGATCATATTTAGCGATTTTTGATTCTCCGAAAGAAACGATCCATAGATTGCCTTCTGAATCAGTTCTCAAGCGTCTTGGTCCGTCAAAAGGAGTAGGAATCATGGTGATCTTGCCGGTAGCCGGGTCAACATTCCCGATCTCACGGGTATGCAAACGTGCGAACCAGACCTTTCCGTCTGGAGTCACGTCAATACCATAAGCCAAAGGCGTACCATACGATTCACGATCAATTTTGAGCCAATTAGAAAGAGGAATTCCCCAGCTCATGATCTTGAAAATCTTACCGATATTTTTCGTAATGAGCTTCTCTTTGAAGTTACGAGCTGGAAGATCATACATCGTGAACTTGTCGTTCTGACGGTCATACATGGCTACCTGATTGGAGAGCGCAAGCGTAAACCAAACATGATCATTGGCGTCTACGCGAATGGTATGAGGATAAAATCCATCATTGTATTCACGAATAGTGAACTTTTTTGTCGAAGGATCAAATTCAATCAGGCGTCGTTGAGCAGACGGGGTGATGAAGATATGTCCATCTTTCATTGACTGAGCCAACGAATGTGCATTTGAGGTACTGTCATGACTAGGAAATTCCTTGAGTCGACCAGAAATCAGGCCTCCATTATTGTCTCCCGGTTTGTGAGGTATTTTGTAAACCGCAACCAAGTTTTTCACTGGGTCGATTTCGTAAAGTCGATCTTGAATATTATCAGCAACGTATACGAGTTTATTCAGCCCAATCAACATGTCGTGGGTTTGTGACATACTCGTTCCAATCGGCCATTCGGTGATCATGAACTTGGATAATTCTGGGCTCCAAGGAGCCGGCTCACCCAATAGTTTGGGGTTCTCGCGCAAAGTTCGATAACCCTGACTCAGCTTTTCAGGAAGTGATTTCTGAAGATCAGTGGGCAAACGTGATCCATAACGAATCATTCTCTTGATCACTTTTTCCCAGTCTTCCGGGCTTCTCTCGACACGAGTGAAAAGAGACCCTTGCTGGTGACAAAATCCACATTGCATCTTGAAGTAGGTTTTATCTTGCGCTGGAATCCCTAGATCCAAAGCCCCTAGCCAAACATTGGCAGGCTTTGCATTGGCGAGATTCATCAAATCTGTCTCTAACTGCATTTTTACATTGAGTAATTTTTCACCTGGCTTGGTCGTCACCAAGAGGTCTTTAAAGCCAGGCTTTCGAAGTCGAAATAGATGTGAGCCAGCATCATCAGAAAATTTCACCGCTCCTTTTGAATCGGTGAACGACGTAAATTCAGGATGTCGAAAAACCGGAACGTCCGGTTTCTGAAAGCCCCCATCGGAATTGTCAATCGGGGCCACATCCGCTCCCGCTTGCGTAACCATGACGGTAGTGATTGGCTTACCTTTTTCATCTGAAACCTTGAGCGCAGTTGCCAGCGCATGTTGATCATTAAAAAAGAACAAAGCCAAAGCTAGCAATAAATCAAATCTACTTTTATTTTTTAAGCGATTCATCGTTTACTCCGTAAAAAATCAAATGGGTCATTCACCTATCATCAAAATCAAGATTCCTGCTGCCAGTCGGTAAATTGCAAAACCAGCAAAACTGACTTTTCCTAAAATTTTGATCAAAAAATGAATGGCCAGCGCGCCAAAGATAAATGCCGAGATCATTCCGATCAGCAATGGAGCCCAACCGTTCAACGTTGCCACCATTTCATCCCAGTGTTTCATTTCATAAACGACAGCACCAAGCGTAATAGGAAGAGAAAGTAGAAATGAAATTCGAGCCGAGTCCGGCCTTGAAAATCCGCATAAACGCGCAGCGGTCATGGTACTTCCCGAACGAGAAACACCGGGGACCAAAGAAAGCATTTGCATGCAACCAATCCAAAACATGTCTTTTAACGAAGTATCCCGAATCACTCTTTGAGAAGAACACTTTCGATCAACCCACCAAAGAATGATTCCAAAAACAGGAAGAGTCAGCCCCATCACCCAAAGAGACCGAGTATGATCTTGAATCCAATGATTCAGCAACAATCCAGCAACCACCGCGGGCAAGGATCCCACAACCAAATGAAGCAATGACAAATTTTTGACACCACTACTGATTTGATTCTTTAGCGGTAGCGGAGTTTTAAGGATAGCGATCCAATCTTTGAAAAAATAAATTCCAGTGGCAAGCAAGGTTCCTAAATGCAGAAAAACATCGAAAGCTAATCCGGGATCTTGCTGATGCAAAACATGAGGAAGAAGTGTCAGATGGGCAGAGCTGCTAACGGGAAGATATTCCGTTGCACCTTGAACCAATC
>CAZZLF010000299.1:0-2970 GCA_964654965.1 uncultured Bdellovibrio sp. | reverse complement strand
CCGAGTCTGGTCAAGATTCACGATCAGATGATGAAAATCAAACAAGAGCTTCCAGAGGTGGTTGGTTCACCCGTCGTGAAATCATTTTCAATCGATGATGTTCCATTTCTGGCTTTAACCTTTGGTTCTAAAATCCTTTCTTCATATGAGTTGCGTTCTTTGGTCGCTCCATTGGCCAGAGAGCTTTCTGCTACTCCTGATCTTTCCAGAGTGGAACTCAAAGGTGGGTTGAAGCGCTCGGTTCGAGTGATTGTGAATCCCCGAGCTCTTCAAGATAAAGGCGTTTCCCTTCTTTCAGTTGCACAGGCTTTGAAAGCCAACGACTCATTCATGCCTGTGGGCAAGAGCTGGGGTTCTGAAACAAATTACACTGTTGAGGTGGGAGGTCGAATCACTTCGGTGAAAGATCTTGAAATGATTCCGATTGGTCAACGGGGTGGAAGGGTGGTAAGGCTTTCTGACATTGCAAAAATCACCGACGGCCCTGAGGAAATGACCCGCGCTTCGTTTCTTTATGACAGGAAAAATTCCAAGCAGCCAGAAAATGCGGTTTCCATCGTTTTTGCAAAAAGAAAAGGAACCAACGTTGTTGATCTCGCCGCACAGTTGTTGAATCGTGCAAAGCGATTTTCAAAAGATCTTCCTCAGACGATAACCATGACGGAGGTGAGGAATTACGGAACAACGGCTAATGAGAAATCGATTGAACTGATTGAGCACTTATTAATTGCAACGTTGTCTGTTGCCGCACTGATTGCTTTGATCATGGGTATAAGGGCATCACTCGTCGTTGCGATTGCGATTCCAGTAACTTTAGCGTTAACTCTCGCGATCTACTATTTTCTTGGTTACACTTTGAATCGAATTACGTTATTTGCACTGATTTTTTCGATCGGTATTCTCGTCGATGATGCGATTGTAGTGGTTGAAAACATTGAACGACACTTGCACGAAAATCCATCTTTTGGAATTTTCAAAGCAACCATCAATGCAGTCTCAGAAGTGGGTAATCCAACAATTTTAGCAACATTTACGGTGATTGCGGCGATTTTGCCGATGGCGTTTGTTCGCGGTATGATGGGACCTTACATGAAACCGATTCCGGTCGGTGCAAGTCTGGCGATGATTTTCTCATTATTAGTCGCTTTTGTCGTTACGCCTTGGGCATCGATCCGCATTCTCAAACACGAAGATAAAAAGGGAGCTGAAGTTCATGTTGATCCAAGAGAAAGCAAGTTGGATCGACTCTACCGAAAGTTCATGGAAGGTCTGCTCACTCATCGTCGTAAATCCATCTCTTTTGGAATCATGACCGTTCTTTTGTTTGTAGCCTCATTTTCACTTCTTTATTTCAAGTCGGTGAAGGTGAAGATGCTTCCGTTTGATAATAAGAATGAGTTCCAGGTTATTGTTGATTTTCCACCTGAAACCCCACTTCAAAAAACAGTGGATTGGTCTTCTGAACTGGTTCAAGGGTTGCTTCAAAATCCTGAAGTGCTTAAAGTTCAAGTTTTTGCCGGTGAATCGGCACCCTTCTCATTTTCTGGAATGGTAAAGCACGCATATTTGAGACAGGCTGAAAACCAAGTTGATTTTCAGATTGTTCTTTCTGGAAAGAATGAACGTAAAGTTTCTAGTCACCAGATTATCGAGAGTCTTCGTCCAGTCGTGACCGAATTTGGGTTAAAACATCATGCAGTTACTAAAGTTCTTGAAATTCCACCTGGTCCACCGGTTTTGGCTACGATGATTGCGGAGGTTTATGGTCCAACTCTTGAATCGCGAGAAAAAGTGGCGAATGAAATTGAACAGATCTTCCGTTCCGAAAAAAGCGTTGTGGATCTAGATTCCACCAATCGAGAGTTGCGCAAGCGCAAGATTTATCTATTTGACCGCGTTCAAGGTGGTTTGCTTGGCTCCAATGCTTCTTCATTGGCGGGTTTGGGTGGTTACCTATTTTCTGAAAATCGTATCGCTTTGTTGAATGAATCGAGTCATCCAGAAGAAATTGGTATCGATCTATCTGTCAGTAATGCTGTTCGTTCTAGCGATCAGCCTTTTGAGGGTCAAACCATTCCTTCGTTTGAATCCGGTAGCGTGAATGCTTCATCATTGTTGATGAAACCTGTGATTCAATCCAATCCGGTTTTGTATCGAAAAAACCTTAAGCCAGTATCCTTTGTGATGAGCGAATTGTCAGGATCAGAAGAGGCTCCAGTTTATGGAATTTTAAAACTTGCTCCCAAGATTAAATATCCTACCCAGACTGCCGAGGTTCCTTGGGATACCGAACAACCCGTTGTCAAGTGGGATGGAGAGTGGTTCATTACTTATGAGGTGTTTCGAGATTTAGGCGGTGCTTTTGCAGTAGTGATCGTTCTGATCTATGTCCTGGTCTTAGGGTGGTTCCGAAGTTATCTCGTGCCACTGGTCATAATGGCGCCGATTCCCATCAGTTTGATTGGGATCTTGCCAGGCCATGCAATAGTGGGAGCTTACTTTACGGCAACTTCGATGATTGGTTTTATCGCTGGCGCAGGAATCATCGTACGTAACTCGATTATTCTTGTCGATTTCATTGAGCACCAGATTAAGAATGGAATGGACTTGAAAGAGGCTGTGATAAGTGCCGGTGTTTTAAGATTTAGACCGATGCTTTTGACTGCTGCTGCCGTAGTGGTTGGTAGTTCGGTTATGTTGGCTGACCCGATTTTCCAAGGACTAGCGGTTAGCTTGATGTTTGGAGAGATTGCCGCGACAGTGTTGAGTCGCTTTGCGGTACCAATCCTCTATTATTGGTTCTTGGGTAACATGAGAAAGGAACAGTTGTATGAAAATTGAAAATCAAATTAGAGCGATTGCAGGAGTGTTTATCGTATTCAGTCTTTTGCTTGCTCATTATCATTCGGCGAATTGGTATTATTTCACCGCTTTCGTGGGATTGAATCTTTTTCAATCGTCTTTCACGGG
>CAZZLF010000298.1:0-2999 GCA_964654965.1 uncultured Bdellovibrio sp. | reverse complement strand
CATCCATAAGAAAGTGGGCTGCATCTTCCAACGAATGTGCGCGTTTCCTTTTAAAATGGATCTCATTTCCTTTGACTTGACGAAGTCGGACCGTCAACTCCAGGACCTCTTTCGAAGTGAGTTTTCTAACTTCAGCTTTTTTTGAAATCTCTGACCAGAACCAATCTACCCTGGGTTTTTCTTTTAAATGTTCAACCCGGTAATAAATTGAAAATTGGGGTTTTGCTCCCTCAGATAATCTACTGACAGCCGTCTCAAATAGTCTGGCCTCGTCCCAAAGACCACGAACTTCCAAAAGTCGCTGCCAATATCGATTCAATAAAAAATACTCATCTCTTTTTTGGAGCAAGCCCGTTTTCTCAATCAAGTGGGCTGAAATCACTTCGGATTCTTCTTGATGAGCAAACCCCATTCGTCCTTGCTGTATTGTTTGGTCTAATCGATCAAAATAATTCGGTCGGGATCGATTACGGCTCAGTATGGGAAGAGCCTCTCTCAATTCTTTTTGATAAAAAGCGCTCCTGAGGAGTTCAATTCTAGCTTGGGTCTCTAAAACTTGATTTTTTGCTTCAGAAACCAAAGAAAAAGCAATTTGTTTAGGATTTTGAATCGAAGCCCCAGTAAGAGAAAATCCTCTTTTAAAACAAAGGGTTTTCCACTCTTCGCGGACAAATCCGGAGCCTAAAACCAAACAGGCTTTCGGCTCTAGACCTTCAATATTACTCAAGATTTCGTCTAAACCACTCCCCATTCTCCATATTTAACACATCAGGCTTTGACTCAGCCAACAAAGTATGGTTTCATGCGGTGCACTATGCGGATTAAACTGTTCTCATTGATCCTTGGATCATTATGGGTTGGCCATTCAATTGCTGCCGATACCCATTATTCCATTGGCTTTGAGTCTCAACTTTCCAGACATGTCGTCCAACCCTCTTTTTTTCCGGTGATCAATGGAGGATTGAATGGGGCATCTGATTATAGCAGTTACGATTTAAGTATTCGATCCAGCATGGAGCATCCTTCAGTACTGGCCATCACTTCCAAAAACTTTTTTTATCAACTTAGCCCATCGGAGTCTTCTTTTAAACTTTCCATCGGTCGCAAATGGACCAACTGGAGCACAGGAGATGAAATTTGGGGACTTGGAATATTGAATCCTCTCGATGCTTGGGATCGCCTTCGATCTCGATCACAAGGCCTTACCGGATTGTTTGCTCACAGTGAAGGAGATTGGATTGCATTTGATTTATTCGCCTCATATCTGGCTTTGCCTGAAACCATGCCAAATGTCGTGATCGAAAATGATCAGTTCAAATTCTATCATCCTCAATCAGTAAGTGCGGGCCCACAGACTTTTGATCTTTTGAATCAACCCACCCCTCTTGGATATAAACTGTTAATTCCAGAGTTAAACAAAATATTGCTGAGACCAAGCCTGATTACTTCTTTCTCAATTCATAAAGAATCAAGCCCGATCCAAGGCCGATTGACAGCTGGATATTTACCTCTCAATTATTTTCCAGTTGCTTTGGACGCCTCGCTTTCCATTCCCATAAACACGATTGTCGTTAATCTAAGACCAAGGCTCCTTAATCACGCAGTATATTCAGCTGAAATCTCTTGCCTTCCCGAGGAAAACACCGAAATCGGCGTCTCTGCTACCAAGGATCAAATTTTTACCGAAAAATCTCTGCCTTCGGATTACACCACTGCATCATTGGGATCGACCATGTATTACACAACATGGATTCGATTTCGAAATTTCAGGCTTTCACACCTCTATTCTGAAGGTGGGCTCGGGCCAGATGTAGGCCCGTATGCAAGCCAAAATCAAAATGTATTCAGCTCAAGAATACTATATCGAAATGCGACTCAACTTTCATGGTCATGGAATGAATGGATGGTCCGATTGCTACATGAATATTCTGTGAACGCCAACTGGATCGCTCTGGATTGGAATCACGATTGGGACAACAACTGGTCTACCGTGATTGGAGGAGACCTGATTGCTGCAGAAAAAATATCAGCGGCAGACCGAGGAGCGGAATTTTTGCCCGACATGAGGGCACTAGACCGTTTCAGACTGGGAGTGAAATATGTTTTTTAGAAATTTATCAGGAACCTTACTCATCCTGACTCTTCTCAGCTCATGCTCATGGGTAAAAGATCTTCCCAAACCCCAAAAAGCATTTGAATCTGGAGAGCTTGACCTTTCCTGCCTTCAACAAATGCCTGTTCAACTTGAAAATCTATTTGCGGGAAATTATCAAGATAATGAAAAGGATAAAAACTCAGTCAAATCTATCTGGAAATGCCTAGACCGTTCTCTGAATTCATTTTCAAAATATACCCGAGGCTCGAACGAAGGCTATTACACCGACCGAGAGCTTCGAGACTTTGCAAACCGTTACCTCCCCAAAGATGATCTTTTCAGCAACACACTGGTAGATTCAATTTTCATTTTAAAAGCGGATGTTTTGGGAGGCAATCACAACAAAATCACCCAGAACGAAATCGAAAAACTTCGTCATAAATTGAATAAATTCGGAGAAATCATCCTCCCCCTTGCTCCCTATATTTCAACTTTGCTGAAACCCTTCGAAAACCTAGAAGACAACCGAGCTCAAATTGCTGGTCAAAAATTGAATCAATTTGTGATCGATATGGCTGATCTTCTCGGTGATTCTGAAAAAACAGTAACCTGGAAAGACCTTCATTATTTTGTCAGCGAACTCGAAAAATACCTGAAATCCCCAACCCCTACTTCTCTTTCGGTAATTCGGGAACAAATCCAGATTTTCCAATACCTCAAACTTCTCGTAGTCGGCGGTGATGAAAACGGAATCGAAAAGTCAAAGTGGCACCCCATTCTGAAAAGTATTTCAGTGATTTATAATGCCCTTTATTTAACGACTTCTTCTCAAGAAATGATGGATCAACTCAGCATTGAGATTCAATCCACGGATGATGAACAAAAACTGGCAACAGAAAAACTT
>CAZZLF010000297.1:0-3011 GCA_964654965.1 uncultured Bdellovibrio sp. | reverse complement strand
AAAACTAACGGAAACCAAGAGTGGAACCTCACTCTCGAAGTTGCCCAACACATGGGTGAAAATACCGTTCGTTGTATCGCTATGGATGCAACAGACGGATTGACCCGCGGTCAAGCCGCTCTTGATACGGGTGACCAGATTGTAGTACCAGTCGGTCCTGAAACTCTTGGGCGTATTTTGAACGTTGTAGGAGAGCCTGTTGATGAAGCAGGCCCAATCAATAATAAGAAAAACTGGGGAATTCACCGTGCCGCCCCTGAATTTAAAGAACTTTCCACTTCTGCAGAACCTTTCTACACAGGGATTAAAGTTGTAGACTTGATCGCTCCTTACGCTAAGGGTGGTAAAATTGGTCTTTTCGGTGGTGCCGGAGTAGGTAAAACCGTATTGATTCAAGAGTTGATTAACAACATTGCAACTCAACATGGTGGATATTCAGTTTTTGCTGGCGTGGGTGAGCGTACCCGTGAAGGTAACGATCTTTACCATGAATTTAAAGAAGCTGGAGTTTTGAACAAAACCAGCCTTGTTTATGGTCAGATGAACGAACCACCAGGAGCACGTGCCCGAGTTGCACTTTCTGCATTGACGATTGCAGAATATTTCCGCGATGAAGAAAACCGTGACGTTCTTCTCTTTGTCGATAATATCTTCCGCTTTACCCAGGCAGGTTCAGAAGTGTCCGCACTTCTTGGACGTATTCCTTCAGCGGTAGGATACCAACCAACTCTTGCTACAGAGATGGGTGAGCTTCAAGAGCGAATTACTTCCACAAGCAAAGGATCAATTACATCGATTCAAGCGGTTTACGTTCCGGCGGATGACTATACCGATCCAGCTCCGGCAACTACTTTCTCTCACTTGGATGCAACTACTAACTTGAGCCGTCAGATTGCTGAAATGGGTATTTTCCCAGCCGTGGATCCATTGGCCTCAACATCACGCGTACTTGATCCAAAAATTGTTGGTGAAGAACACTACCGTGTTGCCCGCTTGGTACAAGGTATTCTTCAACGCTATAAAGACCTTCAAGATATTATCGCAATTCTTGGTATGGACGAACTTTCTGAAGATGATAAGAAACTTGTTGCACGTGCACGTAAGATCCAACGTTTCTTGTCTCAACCAATGTTCGTTGCTGAACAGTTTACTGGTCTTGCAGGTAAATTCGTAAAAATCGAAGATACCATCCGCGGATTCCGCGAAATTGCAGAAGGTAAACACGATAACCTTCCAGAACAAGCATTCTACATGGTTGGAACCATTGAAGAAGCAGTACAGAAGGCTGCAACATTAAATTAATATGAGCACATTTAATTTAAGCATTTTTGCTCCTGAAAGAATCCTGATCAAAAATGAATCGGTAAAGTCTCTGATTGTTTATACAGCAGAGGGACAAATTGAAATTTTACCAGGACATGCTGATATGGTTTCTACTCTTGAAACAGGAGTGTTCTCATATGAGACAACTAAGGGCGAGAAAACAGTTGGAGTCATTTCTTCTGGTTTTTTAAATGTTGAAAACAATCAGGTAAAAGTGATTGCAGAAACAATTGAACTAGCCGGTGAAGTCGACTTCAATCGTGCCAAGCAAGCACAAGCTAAGGCTGAGAAGATGCTTGCTGAAGCAGGGCTTGATGAGCACTCGTTCAAAAAATATCAATTAAAGCTTCAAAGATCGATCATACGTCAATCACTTGGCGTCTGATGATTAAATTTGATTAACCAGTGTTAAAAAAAAGGGGTTGAGTACTCACCAACCCCTTTTTTTATTTGAGTAATAGCAATTCATCATCCATCATAGACATTATAGTAGGTAGAAAATGAACGGATTCATTTTTCATCAGACAGTACGTCGTACAATCTTCCTCGTCACCTGTTTATCCGCTGGGATAATCTTTGGGTACCATTCTGATCAGCAATTCATCTTAATAAGCCAAAAAATAGCTTCAATGAGTTCGAAGCAATTTGAACTTTTTAAAGATGAAGTATACGAATCTGCAACTTATTCAAAACCAGTAACAATCACTGATTTCTTATATCCAAATAGAAAAAAAGAGATCAGCTCTAATCTCCCAAAAAAAGAATCTCATCTAGAACAATTTGAAAAACTTCTAGCTGAATTAAAACAAGATACATTTTTTAACGAGAACCTAAAGATAGTTACAAAAATGAGTAACCAAGTTGAAGGCCTAATCGAAGAAAAAGTCGGAATGATTAAGTCTTCAGCAGAAATGAAAATCGAGATTCAAGAAATTAAGGCACCCCTAACACCTGCCATCAATAGTGGGCTTAATGAAATTTTTCAACTCTCTAACAAGGCAATGAAAAAACTTGAGAATGAAAAATTGAATATTCAATCTGTGGATATCCAAGCCAAGAGAATGCAAATTGCTCAAAAACCAATCTTAGAAAAAAGAAATAACATCGTAACTTCATCGGTTAAAATAAACAGAAGTTCATCGCTAACAAGTGATTGTAATCTTTTAAGTAATATAAAGTTTAACAGACCAATTGAACCAATCAGAGGAGAGGATACCCAAGTTTGCCCAGCGCAAAAAAATTGGATATCCAAGAAATGGGATGATCAAGGTTGGGTAAAGATCGACTTTAATCAGTATTTTTCAACATTGATCTATTACCCGCAAAAAACAGAATCAGTTTTATTGATGGATCAAAACTCAGTTGCACTTTTTGCAATAAAAGCAGGACTGCACTTTTCAAAGGGAACTGGGATGATATTAGGGCTTGTTCCAGAAAACTTTACCGTCGACTTATCTGGACGAACTGATGATATTCAGTATTTTACTCTCAATCAAAAAAGATACTTTTTTATCCTCAATGTTGATTCTGGACCAAATGTGGTGGAAGTCATCAATTCCAAAAACCCACTTGAAATTGCAACGGTTTTCACTCCAGTTCTGGATGAAACCATAACCTATTTAGATTTAAATGAGCCGGTTAAGGAAAATATTTCGTTTAAGGTTCTTAAAGGGAATAAAAACGAAGAC
>CAZZLF010000296.1:0-3017 GCA_964654965.1 uncultured Bdellovibrio sp. | reverse complement strand
AAGTCCCCACTCTTCAGCAGCAACTGCAATTGCATTTTCAATTTTAAGCTTGGTAATCCCATAAGGATTTAACGGAGACAATGTTGCGTTTTCATTGATAGGAGAAGAGCTATCATCATTTCCATAAACTGCAGCAGTGCTTGAAAACACGATCTTATTGCATTGGAATTTCCGCATTGCGGAAAGAAGATTTTCAGAACCTTCCACATTATTCTTATGATAGTACTCCGGTTTTTCGACCGACTCTGCAACGCTGATTTTACCGGCAAAATGAACAACCAGCTCTGGTTGATACTTTTTAAAAACGGAATCGACCGCTTCCATATTGCAAAGATCGACCTTTTCAAAAATCACAGGTGGAATGTAGTGACTTTGAAATAAGGCATCGAGTTTTTCAATGATCTCAAAATGACCGTGAGAAAGATCATCCAAAATAACGATTCGATGAGGAAGGGCATGATCTCGAGCAGTAAGAGCCCAACATTCGATGAAATGGGATCCAATGTATCCTGCTCCACCCGTTACGAGAATATATGGAATTTTATTTTGATCCTCGTCAGATCTGATCATAAGAATGATTTATAACAAGGATGCAAATAGTAAAAGGTCAGGCTGCTTTTTTATCGTCTGATTTTTCAACCCCAGCAGTTTTTGGCTTCAAAGGAATTACTGGAGCCATGCCAGTTTGATCCAAACTGGAAACGACCCGAAGCTCACCTGCGAAAGTGGCTGAAACCCAATATTTCATCATGATTTTCCAATCAATCGGTGCGCCCAGTGAAATCACTTCCAACTGCATATATTTTTTTCCGATCGTAGAACGTGAAACTCCTTGAATCAGCACCCTGTTGATCCATGAAACCACCAATCCCCAGAATAAAAATCCAGAAATTAATCCTGTCCAGATCGCTTTTGGTGAACTCTCCGCGCCCAAGTCACTCCAAGCGATGATCAGCGCAGCGACCATGGCTCCAAAATAAGCACCCAAAACCGCCCCTCCAAGCTCAATGAAGAAATCAATGCAGGCTGCGACCGCTCTTTTGAAGTAAATGTGGTTAAATAGGGCGTCAAAAAACATACTCCTCATCTTTATCGGCAGATTTTTGACAAAGATGAGCTAAAAATGAGGTTTTTATTCCGCTTTAATTTTGAGGCTTTATCCGAATCGGAGCCACTTTGAGGAGAAGTAAAAATCCTGGAATCGTCATCAATACGCAAAAATAGAAATAGTGCTCCCAATTACCCAGAGATTCCTTGATGACTCCGGATGGAGCCGAAAGCAAGGTTCTCGGAAGAACCGCAAGGCTGGTTAACAGTGCATATTGGGTTGCCGTAAATCTCTTATCCGTGAGGAAGGCAATAAACGTATTGAATGCCGGAACCGCCATTCCAGCGGTAAGCATTTCAGCAGCAATCACTGAACCAAGAAGAACGGTGTTTTTTTCAGAATTCGCCAAGATCACCAACCCAAGAATTGCAGCCGCTTGAAGAAAACCAAAAATCCAGAGAGCTCGATTCAAACCAATGCGGGCCATAATACCTGCACCGATGAATCCTCCGGCGAGCAATGAGAATAACCCCACCCCTTTTACCGCAACAGCATATTCGGATTTGCTGTATCCCAATTCCACAACAAAGGGAGCGGTTAAAGCGCTGGATAGGTTGTCTCCCAGTTTATAACAAACTAAAAATGCTAGAATCAGCCAGACTCCCTTTTTTTGAAAGAACTCTTGAAAAGGTCCGACAATCGCATCTTTCATTGATTTAGGCGCGAGATCACGCGTGTCTTCCTCGGGTGCAAGAACGGTTGCAACCATTCCCAACGAAATAAAAATTGCCACTGTAGAATAAATTGCAAACCAACTCCAGTGATACTGATCCACAATCCATAAAGCCATTGCACCGGCGATCAACATTCCAATTCGATAGCCCGTGGAATAAAGGGAAAGGCCAAAACCCATCTGTTCTGGTGTCAGGGCCTCGCGTCGATAAGCATCAATCAAGATATCTTGAGTTGCACTCATGAAAGAAACCAGCAAGGCAAGAACTCCCATCAAACTAATCGATTGAAGTGGATCGTGTGACCCCATCAAAATGATCGAAGCCATCAAAAGCACTTGAGACAATAAAAGCCAGGAACGTCGACGAGTCAAAAATGGAAGTTGATACCGATCAATCAGGGGGGACCATAGAAACTTGAGATTGTAAGGCAGACCTACCAAAGCGATAGCACCAATGGTCTTGATATCGACATTCAGATCCTTCATCCAAATCTGAAGCGTTGAACCCGTCAACAGTAATGGGATTCCACTGGATAGACCAAAGAGAAAATGAATGATCCAAATTTTGAGTTTCATGCCGGGTTAATGCCCTTTCCTCTTTTTTTCAAAAAAAACTCTTTCAATACTCTGGAACAATCCTCTTGAGGCTCATAAACCACTTCAAATCGGTGATTCATTCTTTCATCTGAATGCAAATGATAACCGAGACAAATTGCTCCGCCCTTTTCGTCTTTCGCACCATAAACGACTTTGCGAATTCTCGCTTGCTGACATGCTGCCAGGCACATCGGACAGGGTTCCAGAGTCACATAAAGATCACAATCATTCAAACGCCAGCTTCCAATTGTTTTTGAAGCCTGCTCGATCGCCATCAACTCTGCGTGCCCCAAAACACTTTGTTCATGTTCACGAAAATTTCTTCCTGAACCAACAATTGAATTCTCATTTACAATGACCGCTCCAACCGGAACCTCATCCATTGCTGCGGCTTCTTGAGCCAATTTCAAAGCTTCATGTAAAAAATTTGTTTTCATGATTGATTGGGTCCTTCTGATTCAAAGCTTTTAGAAAACTTATGACTTCTCCCATCATTTTCATAGACTGTCTGAATGCTTTAATCTTGACCAATACTTTTTCAAATCACTCTTACCTAGGATGGGTTACTCGATCTCTAAAGTTATTGATTCTTCCTTAACGTTCATTTTCGTTTATCCTTAAAGCACTTTCGAGCGTACT
>CAZZLF010000295.1:0-3030 GCA_964654965.1 uncultured Bdellovibrio sp. | reverse complement strand
CCAAAAGAACAACTCAGGGTTTTTCAATTTCTGGATTACGTGCCATTCCCTGGGTATTGTGTTGGACTCAAACACGAATTTTATTTCCAACCTGGTGGGGCGTTGGAACAGCTTGGAATCTTCTCAATAAATCTGAAAAAAATGAGATGAGGGAATGTTTTCAGCATCATGCAGTTTTTAAGTCATTCATGCATGCGTTAGGATTTACATTGGCTAAAATCGAATTACCGATTTTTGAATATTATCTAAGAAATTCAAAGTTGGATCCGTTTAAGTCGCAAAAATTAATCAAACAGTTTCGGTCTGAACTGAACTCAACCATTAAGTGCTTTCATGAAATCACGCGAGAAAAAAAATTCCTTTGGTTTAGGCCGTGGTTGGGTGAAAGTATAGAATTAAGGGCACCGATGATTCATCCATTGAATTTGTTGGAATTGATTGCCCAGAATGAAAATGATTTGAAATTATTGCGGGTTTCGGTAACGGGCATCGCAAGCGGAATGTTAACTACAGGATGAAAGGAAATAAAATATGAATAAGTGGAAACTGACATTATTGTTGATGGTTTACCCAGTGGGCTCTTTTGCCGCACTTTCTATTAAGCCGGGATTATGGTCGATTCAATCCGTGGTGAGAAGCGGAGGACAGGAATATGATGCAGGCAAAATGATGAAACAAGCCATGGATCAAATGCCACCAGAACAAAGAAAACAAATGGAGGCGATGATGTCCAAAATGGGAAAAGGTGGGCCAGCTTTCAATTTAAATGATAAGGGAATGCAAGTTTGCTTTAGTCAGGAAATGTTGAAAAATGAAGAGTTTTTGAATCAACATAAAAATCACGATTGTAAATCGACCTTTCCAGTTAAAACCTCAAATCATGTTGTGGCTGAATTCAAATGTGCCAATGGAAGCGAAGGTAAGGTGGATTGGATCGTAAAAGACCCAACGCACTATGCCGGTAGAGCGACTATGAGTGACTCTTCTGGTAATAAAACAGAAGTAAACTATCAGGCATCGTTTGTGAAAGCCGATTGCGGATCGGTTAAGCCCATTGATCCGAAACTTTTGAAAAAATAACTGAAAAATTAATGCGAGTGTGTGTTTTTTATGAGAAAAAAAACTCATGGAAAACACACATTTTCGCATTGAAAAAGATACATTTGGCCCAATCAATGTTCCCTCAGATCGACTTTGGGGAGCTCAAACCCAGCGATCTCTCCATCATTTTCATATCTCTACCGAGCATATGCCGATTGAGCTCATTTATGCTCTCGTCACGGCTAAAAGAGCCGCAGCTGTTGTTAATTCACAAGCCGGACTGAACACTGAAAAAGCAAAAGCGATCATTGCTGCTTCTGATGAAGTGTTAAGCGGAAAACACACCCAGGAGTTTCCTCTTTATGTCTGGCAGACCGGTTCAGGAACTCAAACCAACATGAATGTAAATGAAGTACTGGCAAATCGCGCGAGCGAGATCATGGGAGGAGAGCGGGGGGAATCTCGCAAAGTCCATCCGAATGATGATGTCAACAAAGGGCAAAGCTCAAATGATGTGTTTCCGACAGCAATGAGCATTGCTGCTGCTCAAGCTTTAAATAAAATGCTTCCTCAGGTGGTTGAGCTTCGAGATGCTTTGGATAAAAAAGCAAAAGAATTTAAGGGAATTGTAAAAATTGGACGCACTCATTTAATGGATGCAACACCATTAACCTTGGAGCAGGAGTTCTCTGGTTATGTTGCTCAGCTTTCTCATGCAATCAAGCACGTACAGCAAAGCCTTCCTCATCTGTATGAATTGGCATTGGGCGGAACAGCCGTTGGAACGGGTTTGAACTCAACTCCTGCATATGCTCAAAAAGTTGCTGAAGAAATTGCTTCTTTCACGAAGCTTCCATTCGTGACTGCTCCCAACAAGTTTGAAGCTCTGGCGGCAAACGATGCGATTGTTCATGCACATGGAGCATTGAAAGGTTTGTCCGCATCACTCTTCAAGATTGCAAATGATATTCGATGGTTGGGTTCTGGACCGCGCTGTGGGATCGGTGAATTATCCTTACCTGAAAATGAACCTGGATCGTCTATCATGCCTGGCAAAGTGAATCCAACCCAGTGTGAAGCATTGACGATGCTTTGTGCACAAGTGATGGGAAATGATGTTGCAATCAATATCGGAGGGGCATCTGGAAATTTTGAGCTCAATGTATATAAGCCACTCATGATTCATAATTTCCTTCAATCCACTCGATTACTTGCTGACGGATGTAAAAGCTTCAAAGAGTTTTGCGTGGATGGGCTTGTTGCCAACCGCGATCAGATTCAAAAGCATTTGAATGAATCATTAATGTTGGTAACAGCACTAAACCCCCATATTGGGTATGATAATGCCGCAAAAATTGCTAAAAAAGCTCACAAAGAAGGAAAGACTCTGAAGCAGGCGGCAATTGAACTTCAAATTGTAAAATCAGAAGATTTTGACCAGTGGGTTCGACCTGAAGACATGATTGGACCGAAGTGAAAGCAAAACTGATTCTGATTCCAACACCACTGGATGAATCTCTACCGCTAGAACCACTAGCGAAGGAATTTCTATCTCAAAATTCTTTGAATGAAGATTTTATTATTGTGGTTGAAGAACATAAAGTTGCAAGACAGCGCTGGATCAAATGGGGGCTTCCAAGAGAAGCGATAGATCGATTTTATCTTTTGAATGAACACACCCAAGTTCAATCACAAAGTCAGCTTCTAGGCGAGCTTAGATCAGGAAAAACAGTAGCGGTGATGAGCGATGGCGGTTTGCCAGCGTTTTGTGATCCTGGTCAAAATTTAGTTAAAGCCTGCCATGAAAATGGGATCGAAGTATCAAGCACCCCTTTTCCTAATTCTATAGCATTAGCACTTGCTCTCAGTGGAATAGATCATTCCCGGTTTACCTTTGCTGGATTCTTGTCTACAGATCCGACAAAAAGAAAAAGTCAAATCGATGAATTAGCAGATAGAGAAGAAACAGTGGTCCTGATGGATACTCCT